>JAOXSH010000018.1 GCA_025800145.1 Cohaesibacter sp. | reverse complement strand
TCGCTTGAGATCAGAGCGTGATTGTTTCTGCTGTCCTGCCATTTGCTCCCAAGCCTGCTTGAACATCAGCTTAGCCATATCAAATAATGTCTCGGTTGGCTGCATGTCATACAGGAGTGTTTCAAACTCTCCCTCAAGCTTTTATGCCGTTGGTATAATAGGGATATTTCTTGCCCGTGGAGCTTTTCGACCAGCAAGCAGTCAGGGGATGGCCGCAATCCCCGCAGACAACAAAGCCGCGCAGGGTAAAGTCCTCATTGAGATCCTTGCGGAAAGAGATATCCCATTTGGGGGCTTCAAGATATCCGGCATAAAGAGGTTGGGTCAGAATAGTCCCGGAATGTGATTGGCCATAATGTATCTAGCACATCATTAAGGGGCGTAAGATCACTTTGTCACCGGCAAAGCAAATGGCATGATCTTGGGGGACTTCACTCCAACATTCGATATTGCGATCCAATGGTTCTGAGACCAGCACCACATCACCATTGTCATAGCTGCGATAATAAAGCGAAGGCGCGTGGCCATCGCTGGAACAGCGAAAGCCAAACAAACGCCGCCCGTCAGACAAACAAGAGGTGAAGCGCAAAGGGCTGGTAATATCACGCTCTTTCATCGCAGCTTTTGCAAAACCCAGCACCGTTTCAAAAGCGGTGACAGGGCAGGAGGATAAACCTTGTTGCAAGGCCAGCAAGAACAGCAATTCAGAATCGGTCGATCCTTGCCTCTGGGCATAATGCTCATCATCCAGTAACGATTCCAGCGCTCGGCGCACCTTGCGATACTGTCCTATCTGCCCATTATGCATAAACATCCATCGACCACTGGAAAAGGGATGACAATTGGCGCGGCTGGTGGCCGTGCCAGTGGAGGCGCGAACATGAGCAAAGAATAAAGAGGATTTGATTTGTGCTGCCAGACTTTTCAGATTGCAATCATTCCAGGCGGGCAAGATTTCGTGATAAACCCCCGGCTCGTCCCGTTCCCCATACCAGCCAAGGCCAAAGCCATCGCCATTGGTCTCGGTTTTGGCTTCCTCGGCATGAAGACTTTGATGAATGAGCGAATGGTCTGGTTTGGTTAGATAATCCTCTAAGAAAACCGGCACACCCCGATAGGCAATCCAGCGGCACATACTCTTTCCTTGCATTGGTATAAAGCCAAATCTAACCACTTTCCTTCTGAAGGAAAAGACATAGGGGTCGACATTCTTGTCTGGCGGACAATTGTATAGAGCGCATAAAGGTTCACGCAGCTGTCACACTCACCTTTTAGCTTCTGGCCAAATGAAAGGGTCGGATATGCGGCCTAAAAGTCTCATCAAGAGACTTTTAAATCGAGCACTAATGAGCTTGGGAGACGAAAATGCTGAAGACTATCACAAAAGGCCTGCTTTTGGCCACTTTGTTGGGCGCATCAAATTTTGCTAATGCCATGACATTGGACGTTGTGGGCACATATCAAACCGGTATCTTTGATGAAGGCGCAGCAGAAGTGCTGTCTTATGACAAAAAGGGGCAAAAGCTTTTTGTCGTCAATGGCAATGACAAAAGCATCGATATTTTGGATATTTCCAACCCTGCTCAGATCAGAAAAATAGGGGCAATTGATGTCAAAAAACATGGCAAAGCCGCCAATTCGGTGGCGGTGAACGGTGACTATGTTGCCATTGCGGTTGAGATGAAGAACAAGCAGGCAAAGGGCAAGCTTGTGCTTTATAAAACCGATGGCTCTTATGTTGGAGAGGCCAGCGTCGGGGCTTTGCCAGACAGTGTGGTTTTTGCACCAAATGGCAAGCTGGTCGTGGTTGCCAATGAAGGCGAACCATCCGATGATTTCAAAATAGATCCGGAAGGTTCTGTCTCGATTGTGGCTATTCCATCATTAGACGTCAAAACCGTGTCTTTCTCTTCTCTGGATGCAAAAAATCTTGGCCCAAGCTTTCACACTCCATCACCCAAAGGCACCAGTTTGGCGCAGGATGTTGAGCCAGAATATAGCGCGGTGACACCAGACAGCAAAACAGCCTTTGTCTCCTTGCAGGAAAATAACGCAATGGCCGTGATTGATCTGGAAAAGGCCACGCTCAAGTCTGTCTTTGCGCTGGGCTTTCAGGATTATTCCAAACATCCGGTGGATCTGTCTGACAAGGATGGCAAAATCAACCGCCAAACCTGGCCTGTCCTCTCCATGCGCCAGCCCGACACCATTATGGCTTTCACCCATGGTGGGGTGAATTATGTGGTAACCGCCAATGAAGGCGATGCCCGGGATTATGAGGGCTATTCCGAAGAAACCCGCCTTGGCAAGGTCAAGCTTGATGAAAAAACCTTTCCCAATGCCAAAGAGCTGCAAGATAAGAGCAACTTGGGGCGCCTGAAAATCACGACAGCCAAAGGTGATGTAGATGGCGACGGCGATCTGGATGCAATTTATGGCTATGGTGCGCGCTCTTTCTCGATCTTCAATGAAAAAGGCGAGCTGATTTTTGATTCCGGCACCGAGATTGAAGCAAAAATGGCGGAACTGGCTCCAAGTGCTTTTAATGGACAAGGGGCCAATGAAAGTTTCGATAATCGCTCCGACGACAAGGGCAGTGAGCCTGAAGCCCTTGCCATTGGCGAGATGAAAGGCAAACGCTATGCTTTTATTGGTTTGGAACGCATGGGAGGTGTGGTTGTCTATGATATCAGCGACCCGGCAAATGCCCAATATGTGAGCTATGCCAACAATGCCAAACTGGACGGCTCGGCGGAACAAATGAGTGCAGGCGATATCGCCCCCGAAGGCATTGCCTTCATTGGTGCAGAAGCCAGCCCAACCGGAAAGCCCATGATTGCCGTTGCCAATGAGGTCTCTGGCTCCACCACGCTTTATGAAATCAAATAAGCGATTGTCCCATGCGTGAAAACAAAGGCCCGGTTTGAAATCGGGCCTTTTGGGCTCACAACCAGACGAAGATTACATCAAGGCTTTTCTTGTCAATCACTGGCACTTGGGCATCCTATGGGTCAATCTTTCATGCCGTTGGTATAACCTGCAACCAGCAAAATATAGGGTTTTTCATTCTCTGGACGGCCACAAATCTGGGTCAGAAAAGACATGGGAGCCGGGGTATGGGTCAGGGTAGCAAGCCCGGACTGATGCAGGGTTGCAATCAAAAAGCCAGTCGCAATATTCACTGATTCCGGTGCATAATAATGTTTATGCTGATTGCCAGCCTCATCAAACCCATAGCGCTGCCCAAAAATGCCAATCAACCAGGGCGCGGTTTCCAAAAACGGTTTGTTGGCATCTGTTCCCAAATGCTCCAGCGCATCCAGCCATTCGTCTCCAGCGCGTCCGGCATAAAAGGCCCGCTCTTCTTCCTCTGCTGCTTGGCGAATTTGGCGTTTGATATCGGGATTGGAAATACAGGCAAAAGTCCATGGTTGCTGATTGGCTCCTGATGGTGCGCGCCCTGCGGTCTCTATACAGCACTCAATGATCCAGCGGGGCACAGCCCGGTCGGAAAAATCCCGCACAGTGCGGCGACTTTTCATGATATCAAAAAAGCGATCAGCCTTTTCTTGCATCTCTTCAGGAGATAGGTTTTGAAATGTTAGAGCATATTTTTCGAAAAGTGTGTGCGGTTTTCGGACAAAAATATGCTTAGAAACAAAGACTAGAGCATTTTGAATAACGACGTGTTTATTCAAAATGCTCTAAGAGTTTCAAACTGGGCTTTTTGCTTCACGGTGATGGTTCCCTAATGGAAATGTCTTGTTTTCTTAGATCGCACTTTTTATAAGCGCTAGCATTCTTGAGAAACCTGAAATTGTCCAGAGCCGCAATGAAGAGAGATATGCCATGATCGTGACCACAGAACAGCAATTGGACGCTTTGAAAGCGTGCGGCAAGGCGGTGCAGATGGCTATCAAGACCATGGGCGAGGCATTGGAAGCAGGTATGACAGCGCATGAGCTGGATGATTTGGGGCGTAAGGTACTGGAGCGCGAAGGCGCACAAAGCGCGCCGCAACTGGTCTATGATTTTCCCGGAGCGACATGCATTTCCATTGAGCCGGTCATTGCCCATGGTTGGGCGGATGAACAGACCATGAAGGCCGGTGATATGGTCAATATTGACGTCTCCGCCTGCAAGGATGGCTATTTTGCCGATGCCGGGGCAACCTTCATCCTACCACCAATTTTGCCCGCCAAAGAGGCCATTGTAAAAGCGGCCAAGCGGGCCAGAGACAAGGCAATTGCAGCGGTCAAGTCCGGCGCAAAGATGCAAGTCATCCCGAAAGCCTTTGAGGTCGAAGCCGAAGCCTCCGGCTATACATTGATCGAGAATTTGCTGGGCTGTCACGGGGTTGGCCAAACCCTGCATGACAAGCCGGAAATTCTGGCCATCACCGATAAAACTGACCGCCGCACTTTCAAAGAGGGTATGGTCTTGGCGATTGAACCCTTTTTATCAACCGGCGCAGATTATGCTCAGGAAGGTATGCGCGAATGGGAATTGTTCACGCCCGGCCATTTGACCGCACAATTTGAACATACAATTGTGGTGAGCAAAAAAGGCCCCATCATTATCACCTGATACACACCACAAAATGCAACAAAAAAGCATCCTATGGGTCAATCTTTCGTGCCGTTGGTATAATGTCGTTGTTTTTTGCCTTCAAAAAGGCGTGTCTCCATATGGCGACCATAGTCAGCCAGAATGAAGGCATCCATGCTATCTGTTTTGGAGAGCTGACCACAAGCACGAGCAAATTGACGAGCCTGTTTGGTATTGACCTTGGCAACAGGGAGAGAAGTTGCCAGGAGCGCATCAACCACCAACCGCTCAATACCCTACGGTCGGCTCCAGAACCAGGCGGTCAATGCCCTCAAAGGAGTGCAGTAAGGCCAGACAATCAGCGATGCCTTGGGGACTATTGGAAAAAGAAGCTCTCACGCCATCTGGAAGAAGGCAAATATCGAAAGAGGATTTTGATATATCAAGACCGACAAAACGGCTAGTATAAGTCATAGGCTTGGTCTTTCCTATACGCGAGCGATAAGCTCTCAACGGTTCGACGAGGCCTCTTGGTGCGAGAAGGGTTTTGCTTTTTTACGAACGAGAGTTCATGCCCGCTAGGGCCCAACCACTTCAAGCACCTGTATCAGGATGTTGCAGGCACCCGGATACAAAAGAGGCAGGCTCATCATAACAAATGAACCTGCCTCTTAATGTATAAGCCCGCTCTTTTATCAAAAGGGCGGCCTTATCTATTTTCTGCTACATTCAGCGATTGGCAATTAGGCAAGTTCCCTTTGTTTTTCCTCGTTCGAGAAGAACCAGTTTGCGCCTGAAAGCCATTAAGCGTCCTTGTGCGCGATATTTTTTTAACTTTAAGGAATAAACAGGGGAAAACCCAAAATAGTTTATATTGCAGCGCATATAAATTCCTCTGAACTGGGTTAGATTTGGCTTTTTTCTACGCTTTTCTTTATTTTTAATCTTTGCGTTACAAAAATAACAATCTGAAATTGATTTGTAATTTTGTATGATTGACGTCTTAGTCATTCCTTATCTTCTGTCTCTCAGATTGATGGAAAACTCTTTTTCTCCTGTCTCTTTTGATGATTTCTCATCACATTTCGCGTCTTTTTATCGCAATGCATTATAAAAAGAGCAATTTGAGACATTGTGTCGCAGTTCAATCTCGTTAACATGGAGCACAGAGCCATTGGCAATTGTGCCAAGTGCGAGCAGGCGGGAGAGGGAATTTGAGTGAGACAATAGACAGCGCAGCCCTTTCGACAGAGCAAGAAACAGCTGCCAGACCCAAAATCAAACCGATTATCAAAGATATTTCGACCGAGGATATTTCTGCCGCTTTGAGCGCAGGCTTGCGGGATTTTCAGCAGAATTTTCGTTTTGGGCTGTTTTTCGGCCTGTTTTACGCACTTGGTGGCTGGATGATGTTCTGGTTCTTGACCGGACTTGAGCTGCCTTATCTGGTCTATCCTCTTGCCTCAGGCTTTGCGCTGATTGCTCCGTTTGTTGCGGCGGGCCTTTATGAGGTCAGCAGACGCACCGAAATGGGCGAAGCACTGGAATGGCGCTCTATTTTGGGGGCGATTTTCTCAAAACGCGGCAAGGAATTGCGCTGGATGGCGATTGTCACCGGCTTTGCCTTTATCATCTGGATTGATATTGCCATCTTCCTTTATGTGATCTTTTTTGGCTTGCAGGAAATCAATATATCGGATTTGCTCGGCGTTGTGATTGGCACACCAGAAGGCGCGCTGTTCCTTACGGTTGGCAATGTGACAGGAGCCATTTTGGGTATGGCGGTTTTTTCCATCACCGTTGTGGCCTTTCCGATGCTGTTGCATAAAGATGTTGATTTTGTCACCGGGATGATCACATCCGTACAGGCTGTGCTGAAAAATCCCAAAACCATGATCAGCTGGGCCGCCTTCATTGCCCTGATGTTGGCCATTTCCCTTGCCTCTTTCTTTGTTGGCATGGTTGTGATTTTGCCTTTACTGGGCCATTCCACATGGCATCTATACAGACGCACGGTGACGTTTGAAGACTAGAGCATATTTTTCGAAAAGTGTGTGCGGTTTTCGGACAAAAATATGCTTAGAAACAAAGACTAGAGGCATTTTGCTTATTCAAAATGCTCTAGGACGTAAAACTGGTGGGCTTTTGGTGTTGTCTTCTCCCCCAAGATACACGGATCTATGAAAGACAAATGCGGTAGTGGGGGTAACGAGCGCCAGACCGGAACATTTCATCACATGAAATGCTCCGGTCTGTTATTTTATGACGGCTTTATCATAGTTCCCGATTTAAAAGTCTCGATATGAAGACTTTTAGGCCGCATTTCCAGCCCCTCTCCCCTAACTCTGACAAGATATCTATGCTGTCAGCGCCGTGCGACAGGTGCCGCTGGATGCAGCAATCGCATGGACAGGCGCTTGATATCTCCCCCAAGTCCGAACAAGCTTGGCACCAAGAAAAGAACAAACAGGGTTGCCACAGCAAGACCAAAGACAATGGTCACGGCCATTGGTTTGAGGAATTGAGCCTGTGTCGATGTTTCAAACAAAAGCGGTGTCAGACCTCCCAATGTTGTCAGAGAAGTGAGCAACACGGCGCGGAACCGATCGCAGCTGGCCCCAATGGCGGCTTGCGCCAAATCCTGACCATGAGCGAGGCGCTCATCAAGACGGCTGACCAGAATGATGGAATCATTGACCAAAATACCCGACAGGCCAAGCAGCCCTATCATTGATAAAATTGTCAGGTTGATGCCCATCAGATAATGCCCCAGCACGGCCCCGACAAATCCAAAAGGAATGACCAGCATGATGGCAAAGGGACGGGTATAGGAGGCAAAGACCCAAGCCAGAATGATATAAATCACGGCCAGAGCAATCGTGATGCCGATTTGCAAATCAGCAAAGGCTTCCTTTCTTTCTTCGTCACGCCCGGCAAAGACATAATCAATGCCATATTTTGCGGTGATGGTTGGCATCAGATCCTCAGACAGTTTGACCACCAGATCTTGCACTGTTATGACATCGGAATCGACATCGGCAGTCACTGCAATTGTGGTTTTTCCCTCTTCTCTCTGAATCAGCGAGAAACCTTGACGCTCCTGTAACTGAACCACCTCCGTTATCGGCACATATTGGCCGGAAGGGCTTTTGAGATGTATGGAGCGCAGATTATCCATGTCTTTGCGGCTGAGCTGTTGCAGCACGACATCAACCTCTTCATCCAAAATTGCCAATTTCCGAGCCGTGCGCCCTTCCAGCAAATCGCGCACCTGATCGCTGACGCTTTGCGTGGAAAATCCCAATGCAGCGCCACGAGAGCTTAAGCGCATGGTCAATTCCGGCTTGCCATAGGGCATATCGTCGTCAATTTCCGAAATCCCAGCATAGGCTGTCAGACGTTCGCGCACATCCAAGGCGGCAAGCTTTAGAATAGCGGGCGAAGCGCCGGAGATTTTGATATCCAGATCGGCCCCCGGAGGACCCCCGCGTTGGCCGCGAATAGAAACATTCTTCAATCCCGGCACTTTGGGCATTGCCCTATTCAAAGCCCGCACAATGGTGCGGGTGCGTACCGTGCGCACTTCGGATGCAGTTAGACGCAAGCGGATTGAAGCAACGTTATCGGCTGTGGTGCGCCCGGATCTGCCCAGCGTCGTGAAAGCGGCTTCAACCAGCTTTTCTCCTTTGCCCAATCGGGCCTCGGTTGCATAGACCGCCTTATCAATTTTCTTGATGATATCGAGCGCATCCTGTTCCAGAATGCCGACATTGAAGGTGACCGACATATTGACCGTTTCCGATTCTGGCGACGGGAAAAAGACAAAGCCCAGACGCCCCCCCTTGATCAAGCCCACCATCAAGACCAATGAGGCGATACAAAGTACAATCGTTGTATAGCGCCAAGTGTAGGACAATGTGACGAGACGCCGGAAAGGACCATCGCGCAGGGCTGCAAATCCTGCATCAAAAGTCTTGCGCCATTTTCCCTGTTGTAATGGGACATTCTTGGATCTGGCTGTGGCCAGTTTTCGTCGCTCCAGATGATTGAGGAGCAATTCAAGACAGATGGCCAGTATCAATGCCAAAGCAGCCAGAAGAAACAGCGCCAGATTGTCAGGCAATGTATCATGCAACCATTGCCAGCTGCTTTCAATCAGCCCACCCAATTTATCGGCAAGATTTTGTGGCATGATATAGAAACTCATCACCACAACAGACAGAGCAACCGCAACAAGACTGACCCGTTTGGTTGACCAGCCATGCTTGCTTGATGGGGTCAGGGAATGGGCCAGATGACCGGGCAGAATGAAAAAGCACTCAATTAGACTTGCAATCAGCACTGCAATCACCACGACGGGCAAGACGGACATCATTTTGCCAATTGTGTCGCCAATCACAAAAATGGGGGCAAAAGCGGCAATGGTTGTCAGGGATGCTGCTGCCACGGGCATGAGCATACGTATGCCGCCATTTTCCGCTGCAACAGGCCCCGGATCCCCCGCCGAAAAGCGGGTGGCTGTGTCCTCTGCGACAACGATTGCATCATCAACAATAATGCCAAGCATCATGATGAAGGCAAAGAGCGAGATCATATTGATGGTCTCGCCAATGGCAAACAGCACCAAAAATGCCGCCAGAATGGCCACTGGTATGCCCGCTGTGACCCAAAGGGCAATGCGCGTATTGAGAAAAATGCTGAGAATGATCACAACCAGCAACAAACCGGAGCCAGCATTTTTGACCAGAAGCAGGATGCGATCTGTCAACCGCTCTGCCCTTGCATCATATTTTATAAGCTCCAGGCTTTGCGGCAAAGTGGGGCGGATGTCTTGCAGATAGCGATCAACAATGGCCGCCGCTTTCAGACTGTCGGCTTTTGGTGCCCGCTGCACTGTCAGCTGGATTGCGGCGCGCCCACCCAGAATGCCACGCACCTGATCGGGATTAAACCGCCGCTCGATACGGGCAATGTCATCGAGCTTGACCCGCGAGCCATCTTTTTGGGATATGACTTCGATTGTCCCGATATCTTGTGGATTTTCCTCTGCTCCCAGCGTTCGTACCTGTTTTTCGATGCCATCGTCAATCGAGCCGGATGGCAAATCGCGGCTGTTGGAACTGATCTGGTTTGCGATGTCTTTTACCGTCAGATCAAGGCGCCTTAAATCATAATCCTGAAGGCCGATGAAAAATTGCTCATCCCTTAATCCGGTGAAGGTCACCTTATCAATGCCGAGATCGAGCAAATCATCGCGAATGCGTTTGGCAAATTCTTTTAGGGCGCTTTCTGAAAAAGGCCCGGTCAGGATCAGCCGCACCACATTATCGCGGAACTGGAAATAGGAGACTTTGGGAGCGTCTGCTGCATCGGGCAAAGTGGTGATGCCATCGACAGCGGCTTCCACATCGCTCAGCGCGATTTGCATATTGGCTTGGGGCGTAAAATCCAGAACGACCGATCCATAACCTTCGCGCGCAACGGATGTGATGCCTTTGACCCCATCAATGAAGCGTACTTTTGGCTCGACAATTTCCAGAATATTGGCTTCGACATCCTCTGCACTGGCACCAGTCCAAGTGACAGCCACACGAATGGCGTCGGTTTCGATGGTGGGGAAAAATTGGCTGTTCATTTTTGAGAGTGAAAACAGCCCGATAATGACCATTAAAATCATCAAAAGATTGGCAGCATTGGGATGACGCACAAAGAAGGACACCACGCTTTTGGGGCTTGTGTCAAAGCGGCTCATGACTGGCCTCCTGCTGTTGCGGCTGCCTTTGGCTTATCGGCCTTGTCGCTTTGCTGTTTTTTGCCGCGTTCCTTACCCTCTGTGCTCTTGCCCTCGCCTCGCTTACCTTTTGCTCGTTGCCCTTTCTCCCCCTTGCTCCCTTTGCCGTCCGGTTTGGCAGATTGGGGGCGATTGGTTGCTGTCTTGACATTGGGGATGATGACTTTTAGCCCATCGCCAGCCTCTGCAATGCGGGTGGTGATGATTTGTTCGCCAAGTGGCAGGTTTGAGGCATCAATGAGCACATCCTCGCCAAGATAGGCGCGAATGGTTGCCGGGTAAGAGGCCATGCGTCCCTTTTCATTGACCATATAGAGGCGGCTATCGTCATAGATGGCGGCTTGGGGCAGGCGAATGATATTGGTATAGAGCTTATCTGGCACGGATAGTTCCACAAAAGTGCCTGCACGCAAGCCGGATCGATCTGAAAGCCGTGCATAAACCTGCACGCCGCCATTGGTGGCATCAATTTCAGGGGTGATTCTGGAAATTTTTGCCACGCGGCTTTGCACAACGTCTCCCAATTTCCAAAAGACCTTGATTGAGCGCCCAACCAAATCTGTATGATCAGAAATCAGCCGCCCATATTGTGCGTCGGACAATGTGAAGCGCACATCCATTTGATCGGGGTCATACATGGTCACCAAAGTATCATTGCCTGATACATTGCGCCCCAGATCGACATTTTTTCGTTGCACCAAACCGGTGAAAGGGGCTTTGAGATCTGTGTTATCAAGATTGCGTTTGGCCTGTTCCAATCGCCAGTGAAGACGCTCTGAATTGGCCAATTGCTGATCTATTCTGGATTTAAGAACTGTGAGATTGTTGCTGCGGGCTTCCATCGCCTGTTGGCGCTGGGAGAGAACCAGTTTCCGATTTTCCAGCGATTGCTGTGTCAGAGAACCGGATTTAGCCAATTTGTTGGCGCGCTCCAAATCACGCTTGGCAAAATCGGCCTGTTCCTTTAAGCGCTCCAGCGCCGCTTCTTCCGATTTTATTGTGGCGCGGGTTTCTGTCAGCTTTGCTTTGGCTTCAGCCAGATTGGCACGCGCCTCACGCACGGCTCCTTCATAATCAAAGGCATCAATGCGTACCAAGGCCTCGCCCTCCAGCAACACTTGCCCTTCTGCCAGACCGGGATTGACCCAAATTACCTCGCCACCGACCAGCGCCCGCAATTCGACTGTGCGTGCAGCAAAAACGGTTCCAAACAATGATATGCTGGGCTGATATTGGTCCGGCTTTGCAACTTTGACCTCAACCGCATAGGCTTCTTCACGAGCCGCGCGCTTTCTGACATCGGGCTTGCTAGCCACCAGCATGTTAAAAGCCCATGCCGTTGCCCCGATCAGAAGCATTGGCAAAATGATCCGCGCACTCCAATGCCAGATTGAGGCCTTGCGCTCCCCTTGCTGCTGTTCTGATGCCTGATGCGTTAAGGGATGTTTGGGCTCATGTGTCACGGTTTTCTATCCAATTGCTGCCAAGAGGAACAAGGTCTATGCCGACTATCTTGGTACCTATCCGGTTTTATTTGGCAAAGACTGGCTATAAGGCCTTTTGGCTTGCCGTTTTTGCACTTCATTTTGCAAATTGTCTTTAAATGGTCCTAGAGCATATTTGTCGAAAAGTGTGTGCGGTTTTCGACAAATATGCTTAGAAACAAACAGAATGGGCTAAATCAATGCGTCCTAAGCCTAGTTCCGTCCTATTTCAAACCCTAAGGCGCAAAGGGTCAAGTTTTGTTAACCCGGTTTTACGCCAGAAATTTGTAACCAAGTGTCGCTATCTGTCGCCAGACAATTACAAAAACTGCTTTGGAACTTTGTCTTTCTTATGGTTTTATACCAACGGCATGAAAGATTGACCCATAGGATGCCTTGAAATGGTTTACTGGCAAGGCGTCGGCTCGATCGGACAATGCCGGGGCATTTTCTTTTTTGATGCGAACCTTTTGCATTGAATTGTCAAGACAATTCAATG
>JAOXSH010000017.1 GCA_025800145.1 Cohaesibacter sp. | reverse complement strand
TCCCGTCGCTTGCCAGCACGGTTATCTCATTCTCTTTGTGTGAGATGCAAAGGTATGAAAGTGGCTCCCAGATCCCGTTGACTTATTTATTCTTGCCATTGCCGTGGCCATTGCCGTTTCCATGGCCGTTGCCATTGCCATGGCCGTTGCCATTGCCATTGCCATTTCCATTGCCATTGCCGTGGCCGTTGCCATTGCCGTGGCCGTTGCCATTGCCATTGCCATTTCCATGGCCGTTGCCATTGCCATTGCCGTGGCCATTGCCGTTTCCATGGCCGTTGCCATTGCCGTGACCATGGCCATTGCCATTTCCATGGCCGTTGCCATTGCCGTGGCCATTGCCGTTTCCATGGCCGTTGCCATTGCCGTGACCATGGCCGTTGCCATTGCCATTGCCATTGCCATTTCCATGGCCGTGGCCATTGCCATGGCCGTTGCCATTGCCATTTCCATGGCCGTTGCCATTGCCATTGCCATTGCCATTGCCATTGCCGTTTCCATGGCCGTGACCATGGCCGTTGCCATTTCCGTGGCCGTTGCCATTGCCGTGACCATGGCCGTTGCCATTTCCGTGGCCGTTGCCATTGCCATTGCCATTGCCGTGGCCATTGCCGTTTCCATGGCCGTTGCCATTGCCGTGGCCATGGCCGTTGCCATTTCCGTGGCCGTTGCCATTGCCATTGCCATTGCCATTGCCGTTACCATGACCTGAATCGCGATTTCTATGCTCCCGTTCTTCAGTCTGGTTGCCGTTGTCACGATCACGATCTTGCTCTCGGTCACGGCTCTGTCCGCCATTGTTGCCACGGCCCCTTTCGTCTCTGTCGCGATTGCCTGCTGCATTGGATCTCTCAGATCTGCTGCCCACTTGATTGGATGATCGGTTTTCTTTGGCGGCCTGCTGAATCTCACGCGCTTTTTCTGCGCGTTTTTGCTCGACTTTGGACAGAGCTTTGGCATAGGAGCCCGGTGTGAGTTCCTTACGGACCCCTTTTACCTTTTTCGTTGCAAAGAAAGACGGGATCACGGCCTGCGGCTTGCGTGTTTTTTTAATATCGGCCCGCTTGCCCGGCCCTGTTACAGACAAGCCCGGTTTTTGGGTGTTGCTGCGGTCCAGACTGACAGTCTGCCCACGTGTCACATTGGTCTCTTCACCTGTAAGAGAGCTGGAAACGCCAACCTTGCCTGACGAAACGGAGACAGATGTTTTTTTCTCCCGAACGGCAACTGAAAATGTGGTGCCTTTTACCACTGCAACCAGATAGGGCGTTTTCACAGCGAAATGTTTCACATCTCTTTTATTGACGACCAGATCCAAAGTGCCCGCTTGCTGTAAAATCAGAGTTTTTCCGGGTTTGAGATGATGTGCGTACGGAATCGCTAGAATGGCATTCGGCCCGACCTGAATGCGCTCTTTGCCGCGTGTCAAAAGCAATCTGGCCCTTGATTTTGTTGACAGGGTCTGGCCGGGCCTCAGAAGAGACCCTCTTGAAACCTTGAGCGGTTTCCTATTTTTTGCCGCAATCCATGCTTGACCGAAGATTTTTGCCACTCTCCACTCATGACCGTCTTTTGCATGTGCTGGAAAAAGCAAACAGAAACAAACAAAAACACAAAGGATTGCTCTCAACAGCATGACACTACTCCAAACTCACAGTCATGCCTGTTTTTAATCCAAAGCGATTAATATCTTTCTAAGAGCCTGATTTAAAAGTCCTGAGCCAGCCCTCTCCCACACCCGTAACCATCGCGGATCTATTCGCTTTGCCTTGCCTCTTTCTTTCCTGACAATCTTGGCGTATGAGTGGCGCAGACCAGACCTAAAAGACTGACAAAAGACTGACAGGGGCCAGCCCGTGACCGATCCGATTGACGTGATGATTGACAGCCTTGGCGCAAGGGGTGATGGCATTGCCCATCATCAGGGCAAAGCCATGTTTGTGCCTTATGCGCTTGCAGGTGAGCGTGTGCGCATCACCCCAAGAGGCGAGCGGGCCGAGCTGGAAGAGGTTGTTGTCTCAAGCGCTGATCGCATTGATCCTATCTGCCCGTTATTTGAACGATGTGGTGGATGTTCCATGCAACATTTGGCAAGCGAGCCATACCAGAACTGGAAGGCAAATCTGGTCAAAGAGGCCCTTGCCTCTCGTGGGCTGGATGTGTCCTTGCGCCCCATGATCACCACCAAAGCCGGGGGACGTCGGCGGGCTGTGCTGACCGCGCGGCTGATTGGTCGGCGTCTGTTGTTTGGATATCACGAAGCAAAGAGCAATCGCATTGTGGATGTCAATCATTGTCCCGTTCTGGTGCCCGAGCTTTCCAAGCTCTTGCCAAAGCTGGCCGATATCTTGCCGCTTTTCATGACCAAAAAAGGCGAAGCCAAAATTACCTTGCTGGCTACATCGTCAGGCATTGATGTCAGTCTGGATCATGTCAAAGATTTGAGTGGCGGGCAGTCTTATCTGAAGGCTGTGCAGATAGCCGAGGATCTTGATTTGGCTCGTTTGAGCGCCAATGGCGAGATTTTGCTGGAGCGAAGACCACCACAGCTTGTTATGGGCCGTGCTCATGTTTCGCCACCACCTGGTGCTTTTACGCAAGCTGATGCAAGTGCAGCAGATGCCATGGTTGATCTGGTGTTGGATGCTGTGGGCGACAAAGCCAAACGTGTGATTGATCTGTTTTGCGGATCGGGCACCTTTGCCTTGCGTCTGGCCGAACGCGCCCCTGTCTGGGCGCTGGAAGGCGAAGAAGCGGCGCTGAAGGCTTTGGAAAAGGGCTGGCGGTTCGGCACCAATCTCAAAGGCATCAAGATTGAACGGCGCGATTTGTTTCGCAGGCCTGTCCTGGCCATGGAGATGAAAAAATTTGACGCCTTGGTGTTTGATCCCCCTCGCGCGGGGGCAAAGGCACAAGCTGAGGAAATTGCAAAATCCTCCATTCCTTGTGTGGTGGCCGTCTCTTGCAATCCCGGTACTCTGGCGCGAGATCTGCGCATTTTGATTGATGGCGGCTATACAATTGAAAGTGTGGCGCCTGTTGATCAGTTCCTGTTTTCCCCGCATGTGGAATCTGTTGCTGTCTTACGCAAATGATCTGTGAGGAGAGCGACACTCTGATCAGTTGCGTCTTGATCTTGTCACAAATGGTCTTATCTAGAATAGGGTAAGAAATTTTCTGGATAGGACAAGGCATTGGTAACAAGGCTCAAACAGGGACTGATCGTGGGTATGGCGATTTTTTTATTCGTCATTGGCCTTGCCTCTGTCTGGACGCCTGTGCCTGCGGGCGCCATTTTAATGGCATTCGCCACCTTTTTGCTGATTGCCAATAGTCGTTCTGGCCGCAACTTTGTGCGGCGGGTGCGCAAGCGCTTTTCGCTGATTGATCGGCAAATGATCTGGCTGGAAGATCGCAAGATCAACAAGGTAACCCGTGTTTTACGCACCACACGCCCGTTGATGAGCAGATTGCCGGCTGATTCGGACCGGCCGCCTGTTCAATAAATCTTCCTTACTCCTTTGTAGCCATCTGCGTTATCACTCTGTCATATAGCCTTTTTATGGCTGAATGGATTTGATCTCTCTGACAGGATCTTGTTTTTGATGGCGAGCCTCAAACAATGGACCATGGTTGCTCTGGCACTCTTTTGCCTTGTAGGTGGCCTGATAACCATTTGGCTTCCCATCCCTACCGGATTGCCGCTTTTGGCGTTGGGGCTTTTTTTGCTAATTGCCTATAGTTCGGCAAGTCGGAAATGGATCCGGCGCTTGCGCAAAGTCTGGCCCTTTGTCGATCATCAGATGGTATGGATTGAAGGACGCGTGGGCAAAAGCGTGGGGCGGGTTCTCAAAACCACCCGCCCCCTTTTGCACCGCAAGAAGACTTCCAACTGTTCAAGAGGTTAGGCTCAGGAGACATTAATTTAGCCTATTCTGTTTGTCTTGAACTATTCAGATAGAAGGGCCAAGAGCAAAATAAGGGTGGTTCCCGGCTTAAAGCTCTTGGTTTGATAGATGGATAGTTCAAGACAAACCCGAAGGGCGAGGGCATTTTTGCGCAATGACTACGTCGTAAAATCTTGAAAATGAACCACATTGTCTCGATTTTCCTTCTTGTCCTTACGCAAAACTGCCTTCGCAGAATGTGCCAAATTAATGTCTCCTGAGCCTAGGCTCAGGAGACAAAGGAAGGCAACTTCCTCTTTTCAAGCGATCAATTCGTGGCTAAAAGCTGAAAATCTTCTCTTTTTCGCAGGCTCCTCATGATCAAACCCATTGTTAAAGCCGCTCAGCTTCCGCTCACGCAAGAAGCTGCCTATTGTCTTTTTGTTGAGAAAATGGCGCTTTGGTGGCCTTTGCATACACGCTCAGTCAGTGCCCATCTCACGGGCGAGCGGGCCTTGGGGCTGGAGGTAGACGCCGTTGCTGGCGGCAAAATTACCGAGATTGCGGCAGATGGCACACGTTATATCTGGGGCAGTTTCAAAGATTGCGACGCACCGCATTCTGTTGCCATTGCCTTTCATATGGGGCAACCAGCAGAAGGGGCCAGCAATCTTGTGGTCAGCTTTTTACCCTTGGGTGATGAAGAATGCCGCGTCAAACTGCATCATAGTGGCTGGGAGAGCTATGGCGAGCTGGCGCAAATGATGCGCGATGGCTATGAAACAGCTTGGGGCGAGATTTTTGATCAAGGCTATGTGGAGGCCTGTCTTGCCCAAAATTAGCTCATGCCTCTCTCAAGGAAACTGACCTTAGAATATAAAAAAGCCGGACCTTGCATGATGCAAAGCCCGGCTTTTTTGGTTGAAAGTCATCCTGATATCTTCAGCATGACTTTCTCAACATTTTCAGCCTTAGAGGCCCAAAATGCTTTCTGCGGAGACATAGTCATAACCCAGATCGTCGGCAACAGCTTTGTAGGTTACCTTGCCTTCATGGACATTAAGGCCGTTGCGTAGGTGCGCATCGTCTTTCAAGGCCTGTACCCAGCCTTTGTTGGCCAGAGCAAGGGTGAATGGCAGGGTTGCATTGTTCAAGGCAAAAGCAGAAGTGCGTGCCACACAGCCCGGCATATTGGCCACGCAATAATGCACAACACCGTCAACAACATAAGTCGGGTTGGAGTGGGTGGTTGCTTTGGATGTTTCAAAGCAACCGCCCTGATCAATGGCAACGTCCACGATGACAGAGCCATCGCGCATGGAGGCGATCATTTCCTTGGTGACCAATTTAGGAGCCGCAGCGCCGGGAACCAGAACAGTGCCGATCACCAGATCCGCTTTTTCAACCAAGCGCGCAATGTTGCCCTTGTTGGAATAGACGGTTTTGATGGTAGAGCCAAACCGATCAACAGCTGCGCGCAGGGCGTCAACATTGCGGTCAACCATGGTCACGGATGCGCCCATGCCCAGAGCGATGCGAGCCGCGTTGGTGCCGGATACGCCTGCGCCAATGATGACAACTTCGGCAGGATCCACGCCTGGTACGCCACCGAGCAGAACGCCCATGCCGCCGCCGTTATTTTCCAGAGCCTGAGCGCCAACCTGCGGGGCAAGACGGCCTGCAACTTCTGACATTGGGAAGAGCAAAGGCAGCGCGCCGGAATTGGAGGTCACGGTTTCATAAGCAATGCAGGTTGCCTCGGATTTCACCAGATCTTCGGTTTGTGGTGCATCGGGAGCCAAATGCAAATAGGTGAACAGCACCTGACCTTTGCGCAATTTGGCGCGCTCAACGGCCTGAGGCTCTTTCACTTTGACCACCATATCGGCTTTGGCGAAAATCTCGTCAGGGGTTTCAACAATGGTTGCGCCTGCTGCAAGATAATCATTGTCAGAACAGCCAATGCCTTGGCCTGCATTGGTTTCCATCATGACTTCGTGGCCATTGGCAACCAATTCCTGAACGGAAGAAGGCACGAGGCCAACGCGGTCTTCACTGTCTTTAATTTCTTTTGGGCATCCGATAAGCATGATGCAAATCCCTTCTGGCTGAGATTAATGGTGATGCATTGGGCGCTCTTCTTCATGACTTCAGGAGCATTCCTGCATGTTTGATCACACTATTTTGCGCGAATTTATGCGCAATTTGTAACGAAATAAACTTGATCAATGCTATTTTTTTCGCATATAATTTAACTTATTCATTTATAGGCACAATAAAATGCAATTAAAAGATTTAGACAAAAGAGATCGTGCGATTCTCAATCTGCTTCAGGATGATGGCAAATTGACCAATACGGAGCTGGCAGAAAAAGTCAGTTTATCCGCATCTGCCTGTCTGCGTCGGGTCAAACATCTCGAAGATAGCGGTCTGGTTAGTGGTTATCATATGATTTTGGATGCCAAGGCCTGTGGCCTTTCAGGGGCGGCTTTTGTCTTTGTGACACTGGAAGGACAAGGGCGCGATATTCTGGCCCGCTTTGAGCGGGCGGTGAAAGACATTAACGAGATTCAGGACTGCTATTTGCTGGCCGGGCAATATGATTATCTGTTGCGTGTTGTCTATCAGGATGCCCCGGATCTGGAGCGCATCCATCATGAAATTCTCACCAATTTGCCCGGCGTGGTGCGGGTTAATTCCACGCTGACCTTGCGGGCGGTGAAACACACCACCAAGATTGAAATGTAGCTCTCTGCGCCAAGCCGTTTTGAGCGTCAGGCTCTTAGAGATTGAACAAGAAAAAAGGCCGGGACACGCAGTCCCGACCCAAGTATCTCCTTCTTGCCCGGTTGCTTAAAGGCGCGTCAGGAGATGTCCCCACAATGTTTGTTATTATGGCAATGTTGCTTGGCTGTTTTTTGCTCAAAACATTGCTCTGATTTTGCTATTGGTCTTTTGAAACTCATTTCCCTTTTTTCAAAAGTCCATCTAGCTGGCGAAAAGTCCGCTCATATCTGCAAATCCCTTGATTTCAATCGGGTTTCCCGATGGATCGCAGAAAAACATGGTATGTTGTTCACCCGGCTCTCCTACAAAGCGGGCAAAAGGTGGAAAGACAAAGTCAATCTTGGCGGCCTGCAAATTTTGGACAAGGATTTTCCAGTCCTCCAGTGGCAGAATGGCCCCCAAATGGGGCATTGGCACCATATGGTCGCCAACCTTGCCCGTTCTTTGCGTTTTGAACGGCTCGCCCACATGCAAAGACAATTGATGGCCAAAGAAATTGATATCAATCCATGTCTCTGCCATGCGGCCTTGCTCGCAGCCCAAGATATCGCAATAAAATGTGCGGGCTTCTTGCAAGTCCCTGACATTGAAGGCCAGATGAAAACAGCTTTGCCTCATATTATTGTCCGTCCTCTTCAAAACTCGCAAGGCTCTGGCGGGTGCGATTGACCACCAGCCGCGTGACATCGGGGCGCGAATAATGACCGGCAAGGTCGAAATTCTGCCTTTCTTGGCGCACTTTGGCATGATCAATGTCAGCAACGAGCAAGGCCTCTTGCTCAATCACCGGCTCAATCAGCCAAGTGCCATCAGGGTTGGCGATGCAGGATCCGCCATTGGCCATGAAATCCCCTGAATTTTCGAGAATTTCCTCCGTTGAGGGCATATGATCCGGGCAATCGCTTTTGCGCATCAGGCCAGAACAGGCAACCACATAGGAGCGGCCTTCCTTTGCCAGCACTTGCGTCAAATCATAGGTGTTATGCAAACCGCCCGGCCAGACACCGATATGCAGATCTTCGCCTTGCGCATAAAGCGCGGCCCGTGACAGCGGCATCCAGTTTTCAAAGCAATTGAGGCCACCCAAGGTGAAGGCACCAAGGCTATGGGTGCGCAGGCCGTGGCCATCGCCGCTGCCCCAAGCCAGACGCTCTTCATAGGTGGGATGCAATTTGCGATGAATGGAGCCGATCTGGCCTTGCTGATCAATATAGACCAAACTGCAATAAAGCGTATGGCCACCTCTATCTGGCGCGCGCTCCATGATGCCAAGATAAACGGCAATCTTGTGGTTTTTGGCTGTTGCCTGCACCCCTGCCAAATCGCCCCGCTCGATCATCACACCCTGATCCAGATAAAGGGCGTGGATGGCCTTCTGTTTTTGATCGTTGAAACGGGCTGCATCCGTAATAGCCAGCCAGAACGGATAGCCAGGGACCAGCGCTTCGCCAAATGTCACAAGCGAGCAACCTTGGCTGGCGGCCAGTTCAATTTGTGCGATGACCTTGTCCAAAGTGGCTTTTTGATCCAGCCATATTGGTGCCATTTGGCATATGCCGATTGTCAACATATCCCGGTTGTCGCATTCATTCTTGCCTATTTTCGCAGGCTGGAGTGACTTGATAATGTCCATGGTCTTTCCCTCGCAACGATTGCAATTCTGCATATCTGGCCAGAGATTTTGAAATTTGACGCATCGTCGGCTGCTGGCTGAGCAGATTTTAGCATTGCTCGTCCAAAAGAAATAAAATATATTTCTTTCATTAATCGAAAGGATTTCTTTTGGATACGGATTTTCTACGCTCGCTTATTCTGGTGGCTGAAAAAGGCTCTATTGCCGAGGCTGCACGCATTGACCATATGACGCCAGCCGCCATTGGTCAGCGGATTGCCGCCTTGGAGCGGCAACTGGATTGTGTGCTTTTGGACCGGATGGGGCATCGTGCCAAGCCGACACAGGCCTGTTTGAATTTGTTGCCGCGCGCCCGGCAGATCTTGCAAGATGTTGCGATGCTGCCCAGTGATCTGGATGATCAGGGCATGAGCGGGCCAATTGATTTTGGGGTCATTTCCACCGCCATGAGCGGCTATTTGCCAAAAGTCATGCGCCATATGCGCCAACATGCTCCCAATGTTTATTTGACCATTTCGCCAGGCACCTCACGGGCCTTATATGAGGCTGTGCAGCATGGTGATATTGATGTGGCGCTTTTGGTGGAGCCCCCCTTTTCCCTGTCCAAGGCCTTGACTTTTTCCCCGATTGCTCTGGAGCCTTTGTGCCATCTGTCCTATCACCCGTTAGAAGATGATAGCGAAGAGGCCATTGCCAAATCCATTATGAGTAGATCCTATATTTGCTATGACAGACAGAGTTGGGGCGGGCGAATTGCTGCGCAATATCTGGATGATAAAGGGCTATCGCCCGATATTTTATGTGATCTGGATGGGCCTGATTCCATTGTGCATATGGTGCGTGAGGGCATGGGCAGTGCTTTGTTGCCGTCTTGGCCCAGTCTTGCTCATGACAGTGCCGATTTGCATGTCACCCTCATTCGCAATGCCCGTTATGCCAGAAGTGTTGGGCTTTTGAGCACCCGTTTGGGCGAAAAAATGCCCATGATCAATCTCATCCAGCAAAGCCTTGCCCCTGTCACAAAAATGCAGCGCTAGCTTTCTTCTCTCTCGTTTCTGATTGTATCGCCGTCATGCATCTTCTGCATCAACGGGCCAACATTCTGTTCCAGACAAAATTGAGGGAATTGGGATCTATATCGCGTGGAATTTGTACCGAAGGTTGTTTCCATGTCACGGTCTCGGCCTCTTTTTGCGCAATGAGAAAGCGAAAGACGAAATTGGGAGCAATGCCCATGCGCATGTCTTTTAACAGGATTTGCTGATCTGGTCGTTGTTCCAGCGCATAAAAGCCATGGGTAAAAGCTTTCAGGGATTTGACCAAATCCGGCTGTTCGCTTTCCTTGGTCAGCAAATCAAGATTGCGGTCCATGATCATCCATTCGATGGTCTTATCCTTGTCATCCAACAGGGACACCCAGCCATAGCGGGCCTGATCTTTTTCCATGATCAGCACATACCAGAGCAGGGAATTTCCAATGGTTGGTGTGACCAATATCGGCTGCGGTGCCAAGGTGGACGCTGTTTGTGCTTTGGCCATTTGAGTGGCCAGCTTTTGGCTGATATGGCTTTGCATCAGTAGGCCCCAACCCAGATAAAGCGATGATATAACAAGGGCAATGATACTGGCTTTGCCTGCTTTATTGCAGTGACCGGCCTCCTGCTCTCGCCTGTTTTGGCTGCGTCCGCCGATCAAGGCCCAAAGGGTCGCGATCAGCAAGGGAAAGGTATAGAGCGGATCTATGATGGAGATTGAGGAGATCGCAAAAGGGTGGCTGGTCACAGGCCAGAGCAATTGCGTGCCATAGGAAGTCAGACTATCGAGCAAGGGATGGGTGATCAGCACCAGCCATGTCATGAACCAGAGGGTCAGCCTGTTCTCTTTAGGCATTTTGTGCAAATGCCGGATGCCCTCTGCAATCAGCGGACTGACGAGTGAGAGCATGATAAGCGAGTGGCTCCAAGAGCGATGATAGATAAAATCTTCAATCGGGTCAGAAAAGGAGACCAGCACATCGAGATCGGGCAGTGTGCCAAGTCCCATGCCCCAAAGCGCCGCTTTTCGGCCCAACTGAGTGCCACCAACAGCATATCCAATGGTGCCGCCCAAAACGGCCTGAGTAAGGGAATCCACGTCCGAACCTCATCGCTTGCCTGATCAAGCCTTTTATATGAAGCGGATTGAGATTTTTTCAAGCGCGCTTGCTATCAAAACCAACAGCCTATGTGCCAAATTAATGGGTCCTGAACCTAGATTTATAAAACACCAAAGCGCCCGACGGATATCGGGCGCTTTTTGTTGGAACGAAGGCCGGTCGCAACGGCCTTTGGTCAGATCTCGGTTCTATTCTTTTCGACAAACAAGGCCAAATTTGGACCGGTCCATGATGAAATTGGCTTTTGTCGGGCCAAACCAGATACCGGCCTGACTGCCATTGTCGCTTTCACCCAGAAATTGTCGCAACGCGCCGCTGACTTTTCCGGTCTCAGCCATGAACCATTCTTGATAGCCTGTTTCCATCTCACGTCCAGCGACAACAAAGTCGCCAAAGGCCGTCCTGCCCGTGGTGAAGGTCACTGTGATCTTGTCTTTTTCCGTTTCGCATTGCCAATCTTCGCTTTTTGTCCGACCCGGGCGGAATTTGGCTTCCAGATACGCAAGGCGTGCATTATAGGCCTGAAGCAAGCATTTGGAATGGTTGAAGGATTTCGCGCAGCGGTCCCGTCTGACAAGCCAAGCGTGCTGGCTTTCATCCAGCCGCAAGCCCGGTGCGTCTTTGCGTGGGGAGCGGGCTGCATGAGCCAGCAAGCCTTCCATTTCCCTATGACGGGCTGACAAATCCTTATTGCGACAAAGCGTTTGCTCAATCTTGTTATTTGGCGTCTTGCAATCCAGCGTTTGTCCAATTTCAGCCGCTTGTGCGCCAGGCATCGCCAAAAGTGCTATCATGAGGCCGGTCATAAGATATGATGAGATTGGCAGGATATGGGAGATTGCCTTTGCCACACGGTAAAGAAATGTCACGAGCTCAACTCACTGAACAGATTTGCATTATTTTCTCGTATTGAGCCTATGCCCTTTGCTCTCGTTCTGCTTTGACTTTTGCCAAGATGGGCTTGGAAGAGGATATAGAGCTGCTATGCTATCTTGCACACACTCTCTTGCATATAGGGCCTCTTGTGCCTGTTTTGTTGTAAAAAAGTGGCAAGAACCTGCCTTTTCTCCCCAATGCTGCCTTTTGCCATAAGCCTAATACCAACGGCATAAGTGCCCGATTTAAAAGTCTCGCTCGGAGACTTTTAGGCGGCATAGCCAGCCCTCTCCCCCTTTTCATACCACCCGTCATGATACCCTCATGGGCGGTCTGCAAGGGGGAGAGGGCTGGATCAGGACTTTTAAATCAGGCTCTAAGGGATAAAATTTACATTCTTGGAAAATCAGACTTTCCCTATGGCGGGAAAAGGTGTTTAAAGGGGCACGCAACGCGGACAGGGCCTGATGAGACATGGCCGGGTCTGAGGTTTGGGATAGACAAGCACAAGAGCGTTGCGGGCTTGTCCATATATTTATGCTAGAGGTAGCGCTGAAATGGCAAATTCAGAGCAGATGAAACGGATCACCGACGACAATGGCTTTATCGCAGCTTTGGACCAATCTGGTGGTTCCACTCCAAAAGCCCTGGGCTTGTATGGTGTGACTGCTGACCAGTTTTCCAATGACGAAGAAATGTTTGCTCTGATGCACGCTATGCGCACACGCATCATGACATCCCCATCGTTCACAGGCGAGCGCGTTGTTGGTGCCATTTTGTTTGAGCGCACCATGAATGAAAGCGTCGCTGGCAAGCCTTCTGCTGATTATCTTTGGGAAGAAAAAGGCGTTGTGCCTTTCCTGAAAGTCGACAAAGGTCTGGAAGAAGACAATGATGGCGTGCAGATGATGAAGCCAATGCCAGAGCTGGATGCCACCTTGGATCAGGCTGTGAAAGCCAATATCTTTGGCACCAAAATGCGCTCTGTCATCAACAAAGCCTCTGCAACTGGCGTTGCGGCCATTGTTGAGCAGCAATTTGCTGTTGGCAAACAGATTCTTGCCAAAGGCCTTGTGCCGATCATCGAGCCGGAAGTGAACATCAATGCCGATGACAAAGCAGAGATTGAAGATCTGCTGACAGCAGAATTGCTCAAGCACCTTGACGCTTTGGGCGATGATCAAAAAGTCATGCTGAAGCTTACTTTGCCTGAAAAAACCGGTCTGTTTGACGCCCTTGTTGCGCACCCGGCCTGTGCTCGTGTTGTGGCCCTTTCCGGTGGTTATAATCGTGAAGAAGCTTGCAAGCGTCTGGCAGAGAATAAAGGCGTCATCGCTTCTTTCTCCCGCGCTTTGACAGAAGGCCTGAATGCTGGTCAGTCTGATGATGAGTTTAACAATGCTCTGGATGGCTCCATTGAAGCCATTTATCAAGCATCCAAAGCCTGATCGGGGCTTTGCTCTTAGCTGATTTCAACAAGCCGGGTCATTTTTTGATCCGGCTTTTTTGCGTGGCGACCTATTGCCCTGCCCTGATTGCAGAAAGCTGGCGGACCAGAAAAAAGAGCTCGCTTAAAAACAATCTTTTGCGCATCTTTGCCTCCCGATGGATAGAGCCTAGGCTCAGGACCTATTAATTTATGCCGTTGGTATTAGCCTATTCTATTTGCCGTTGATCTTTGTTGTTTTTATCGGATCGCCGTAACCGAATGATGCCCGATTGTCACAAAACAGCCTGAAATTGTATCAATTTGTATCCATTTCCCTTATTTCGCTGCCTGTAGACAAATGGATTGGGCAATTTGTTAAGGTTGAGACAATTGGTCAAATTGCTTTGATCTATTTAAAGATTGTCGATACAAATCAGGATCATAAAAAGAACAAATGATAACAAACAAGAACTTAAAAAAGAAAACAAGAAAACAAAAAAGGAACATTTATCTTTTTCCTCTTTGAAAAATAAACCTTTTCTGCTTTCAGCAGGCAAGCAACCGATTTTTAATATCTTTATGCACCGGTTTTGGGCTTTGACTGCATTTGTTATGCTTTAAAGTTTCATTAACCATAAATTGGCATTTTGCTCTTATGCTTGATTTCCTTTTTCTTCGTCTTACATGTCTGTGTCTTATATTTGGTGGGCTTTTGGCTGGGTGCAGCTCAATGCACTCGACAGATTGCATCTATAGCCTGTCCAAAGATGGTGCCATTTATGAGAATTGTCCGGGCACGCCTGCGCGTTTTCTGCGCTATATGGCAGCGGATGAAGATTATATCGAGCTGGCCGAAGATCTGGGCATGAATGGCTATGTGGTCCCGGCTCAATAAAAAATCCCACACCGATGAACCGGGCGGGATTTTTGTTTCAAAATGCTCAAAGCCATCTGGGATCAGATAATTTCCGTACCGGAAATTTCCAGGCCAAAGCCTTCCAGACCCACATAATGGCGTTCTTTAGAGGCCAAAAGGCGAATGGAGGAAATGCCCAATTCGGCCAGAATTTGAGCCCCAAGACCAATATCGCGCCATTCTTCCTCGCGCGTTTTGGCGCTTTCATGCTCTTCATTTTCTGCCGCTTCCAACGTCTCACGCGGGCGCATTGGATCGGCCACCACGCCGGGAGAGCCATCACGCAAATAAACGATCACGCCGCGCTCTTTTGAAAATTGCTCGGCAATGGCATCAATGGATGTATCGCCAAATACATCATTGAGGACATTTTCCTGATGCAGGCGCACCGGGATATCCTTGCCATCCCGAATATCGCCATAAATGATGACCAGATGCTGCATGGTATCAAAAGGAGCATGGAAGGTAACCGCCTTGGCGATGCCAAATTTGGTTTCCACGTCAAATTCGTCAACCTTTTCAATCAGGCGTTCATTGCGCTGGCGATAGGCAATCAGATCAGCGACAGAGACCTGCTTCAAGCCATGCTCTTGCGCAAATGCCTCAACCTGTGGGCCGCGCTTGACCGTGCCATCATCATTGACCAGTTCGGAAATCACGCCAACTGGTGGCAAGCCTGACAATTTGCACAAATCAACAGCGGCTTCGGTGTGACCTGAGCGCACCAGCACGCCCCCATCCTTGGCAACCAGTGGGAAGATATGACCGGGCCGCACAAAATCGCCGGCAACGGCATTGGCATTGGCAAGGCCATGAACGGTGGTGCACCGCTCTTCGGCTGAGATGCCGGTTGTGGTGCCATGGCGGTAATCGACCGAAATGGTGAAGGCGGTTGACAAAGGCGCATTGTTGGAGGCCACCATCGGATCCAGATGCAGGCGTGCTGCATCCTCGCCGGTCATGGGAGCGCATACAATGCCTGATGTATGGCGAATGATGAATGCCATTTGCTCCGGGGTGACCTTGGTGGCTGCAACAATCAAATCGCCTTCATTTTCGCGATCATCATCATCTGTTACCACAACCATTTCACCTTTTTCAAAGGCGCGAATGGCATCCGCTACTCGTTCCATGTCTGTGATCATGAGATCTCATCCCTTTTTAAGCCCATGCGCCTTTTGCATCGGCCTGTCTTTTTTGTCTGGTTCTGTGCCTATGCGCTTTAGCCGCCCTGCTGCGCTCTATGCAGCAAAGTATGATCGGCCAGAATGCAGGCCATCATCGCTTCTCCGACAGGAATGGCGCGAATCCCGACGCATGGATCATGGCGCCCCTTGGTCATCACATCCACTTCCTCTCCAGAGCGGGTAATAGATTTTCTCGGCGTCAAAATCGAAGAGGTTGGTTTCACTGCAAAGCGCACAACCACATCCTCGCCAGAGGAAATCCCGCCTAAAATACCGCCAGCATTGTTGGAGCCAAAGACCGGGTTGCCATCTGCACCAATGCGCATTTCATCGGCATTTTCCTCGCCGGTAAGGCAAGCTGCTTCAAAGCCATTGCCAATCTCTACGCCCTTGACCGCATTGATGGACATCATTGCAGAAGCCAGATCCTGATCCAGCTTGGCATAGAGGGGAGCACCAAGACCTGCTGGTACATTGGAAGCCACAACCTCAATCACCGCGCCGATAGACGAGCCTTTTTTGCGGATCTCTTCCAGATAATCAGCCCACAACTTGGCCGCCTCTTTATCGGGGCAAAAGAAGGGATTATTGTTGACCTCTTGCCAATCCCAATTGGCACGATTGATCTTGTGTGGTCCCATTTGTACCAGAGCCCCGCGAATGGTGATATGGGGAACGATCTTGCGGGCAATGGCACCGGCTGCGACCCGCATGGCGGTTTCGCGTGCAGAAGAGCGGCCACCACCGCGATAATCGCGGATGCCATATTTGGCATC
Source organism: Cohaesibacter sp. (assembly GCA_025800145.1). GTDB lineage: Bacteria > Pseudomonadota > Alphaproteobacteria > Rhizobiales > Cohaesibacteraceae > Cohaesibacter. Next base: position 64,772 of record JAOXSH010000017.1, on the reverse strand, counting down.
ATATGTATAATCGGCATGGCCGGGGCGATACCGCTCGGCAATATCGCCATAATCCTTGGAGCGTTGATCGGTATTTTGGATCATCAGACCAATGGATGTGCCTGTGGTCACCTGCTCGCCTGTCTCCGGATCAGAAAAGACGCCAGAGAGAATAGAGACCTGATCCGGTTCACGCCTTTGGGTGGTATATTTGGATTGACCGGGGCGGCGGCGGTCCAGATCTTTCTGGATTTCCTCTTGTGAGAGCGCAATGCGAGAGGGACATCCATCCACCACACAGCCAATTGCAGGGCCATGGCTTTCTCCCCAAGTTGTGACGCGGAAAAGATGGCCAAAGGAATTATGCGACATTGTCGAAAAGACTTCCTGGTCCGGCAAGGGCGCGTGCCTTTGCCAATAGTTAAAGATTCATACCTTGGGGTTTTAAAGAGCCAAGAAGCAAAGGTCAAACATACAGATGATCTATGAAGCGGATTGAAGACGGTTATCGTCTTCAATCGAGCCCATACAGGGCCATGCTATGGTTTTTGGGGCCAAAAGCGCATGATTTTTTGGCGCGGTTTGCTGTTCAAAACCGCGCTCACTTTTCACAGAACAGGCTCTATTTGACGCCTATTCTTATCCGAAAACCGCATACATTTTTCGCTGAATAGGCGTTAATTCTGCGGGTTCCAATAGCGATTGGGGACCTTTCGGGTTAGCTTTTCACGGCGCGTCCATCCTGGACCATAGCATTCACGGGTGACTTTCATACGCCAGTCACGCGCCCCATTCACTCCATCATAAATGGTGACATAGACCTTATTGTTTTGAGAGAAGAGCTCGTAAGTGCGATATATATGCTGGGTCTGAACAGGGGAGCGTAGTGAAAGCCGCTCATAGAGCAACACATGGCGCCCGTCTTCCTGACTGAGGGTTTCATAGCTCCAGTGGCTTTGCAATTGCCCCTGATGCCCTGCCCCCAAGGGGAAATATACTTTTTGATTGGGAAATCTGCCGTCGACGCGCTCAATGACAGACGCTTTTGTCAAAAAACGGTAATCTGCGCCTCTATTTTCCGATCCACCTTTGCAAACCAAGGTTCGGTTAGCCAGATTTGAAGACAATTGAAAAGCTGCGACAGGTTGAGCCTGCATCAAAGCCATATTGCAGCACAGAAAAGCAGACACTGCATTGAGCAGTGATTTGTTTGCCTTTTTCATAACGTCCATACCCCGACTTTCGATCTGTCTCTGTTGCGAGAGTCTCATCCTTGCCTTGGTATAGCAGGCAGAGATTGCCGGTTTCTATGTTTTGGGGCGCGGTTTTTAAGCATATTTGATGAAAATTTGAATCAAATATTCAAGGCTTTGATATTATTGAACTTATGACCCGCAAAAGGGTAATTTTTCTCTGAAATAAGCTTATAGCCAATTGACGCGCTGGCCATCCCAATGAAGGATTTGATCTTGGGGAGGACTGAATTTTACGGCTTCCTGCTTTGGCAAATTTTCCAGCCAATAGCGCAAAACTCTCATTATTCCCCCATGAGCGACCACCAAACAGGGCCCCGTTTGCTCCTCAAGCCATAATCGCACACGCTCTGCCAGCATATCATAGCTCTCACCATTTGGGGGAATGTTGAACCATTTGGCCTTGTCACGATCTTCAATCTGACCCGGCAAGCGCTTTAGCAATTCATCACGGGTGATGCCTTCCCAATCGCCAAAACTTATTTCCAAAAGGCGCTCGTCATAGATCACATCCGGCTTTTCAAAGCCCCCTGCCTCCAAAACCAGCTCAAATGTCTGCTGCGTGCGGCCCAAAGGACTGACATAGACAGACAGGCCTTTGAGATCTTTCAGGGATTGCGCCAAAACCCGGCCATTTCGCATGGCTTGTGCGCGCCCTGTTTCGTTGATTGGGATGTCCTGCTGGCCTTGAAAGCGCAATTCCTTGTTCCAATCCGTCTGACCATGACGAATGAAATAGATGGGGAAAGAAACCATTGTTACATTTGCCTTTTCATTGCTTTTTAGGGCGCATTCTCTCTCTGGAACCACGTTCGCTCATGGCGTTGGTGCAGCACTAGATGTTTAGTCCCGGGAATTGATGGGCTGGTTGCCCATTCAAACATTTTTCTTTTCACCTTGCCGCCCACCAACCCAAGGGGAGGACAAAGCGAGAGCGCGACCATTTAAACGTTCGTCGGATAGGGCTTATTTTTTCTCTCACGTCGTCGTAAGGATTTGAAAATGAAGCACATTGTTTGCATCCTTATTCCTAGTGAGAGAAAAAATAAGCCTCTACCAAATGCACCAGATTTATGAGTTTACGTCCTAATATGAGGCATTGCAAAAATATCGCCTTCATAACAATAGGCCCCACGGCCGATGGCCTCAATGGCAGCCACCATGCGCCCCTGACGCTTTAGAAGGTCATCGGCCAGCGAGACCAGCAAAAGATTGGGTGTGGCAGAGGGGGAAGCCTGACGCAAATCTTTGGCGATTTGCGTCTCATCCATATCTGGGTTCAGGGCGCAAGCGGCAATATAGGCCGAGGCCGTGGAGCGGCTCACCCCTGCCCAGCAATGCAGGACCAAAGGGGCGCTCTGATCCCAATTGCGGATGAAAGAAATCAATGTTTTGACCTGATGTTTGCTGCCCATTTCAAAGCCCGGCGTTTCGACAACAATATCATTCATGCCCAAAAAGAGATGATCCTTCTCATCGATGCGCTTCGGGCGCTTTACTTCCATATCGCTGTTAAGGACACTGACCAGATGGCTTGCGCCAAGTCTCTCGACCAGTTCCGGCATTCTGGCAAGCGAACAAACATAAAGCATGAAGCATCATCCTGTATTTCAAAGCAGCATATCGTTTTGGCAGATCATATCCCGATGCCAACAGGATGTCTTGTCACATCAGCACTGTCCAGTGTTATCTCTCTGTATCGCCCCTTCATCCTATGTGCGCTGCCAATTGTGCAAAGCGATCCAGAAATGTCGTCTCTGCTTTTTGTGTATCCCAAGGGGTGAAATCCAGACATTGCGCTGTTATTGCGCTTGGTCTGCCAAATAGATCTGCCGCTTCGTCCATCTCAAACCCGGCCAGATGGATGGCTTCGAAATAGGCCGAGATCCGGTCCGCCTTTTTGATTTGCTTCTTGAGTCGGGCGCACGGATGGGCAGGCAGGCCAAAGCGCAAATGAATGGCGACCTCCAAGCGTTCTTCGATCTTTTTATAATCCGTGCCAATCGCGGTTTTAAACGGCGAGATCATATCGCCAATCACATATTCAGGCCCATCATGCAACAAGGCCATCAAACGCTCATGGGCTGGCAAATCGTCATATAAATGGTCAAGAATTTGCTCCACAATCAGACTATGCTGCGCGACTGAGAAAGGAGCATTGCCGATCGTTTGGCCATTCCATCTGGCAACCCGTGCCAAACCATGGGCGATATCTTCAATCTCAATATCGAAGGGGGATGGATCCAGCAAATCAAGTCTACGACCGGACAGCATACGCTGCCAAGCCCGTGGAGCAGGGGCAGAAAGCATTTGAAAATTAGCCTTTGTTATCCTCTTTATAGCTGCGAGCCTAACGGCAATTCCTGCAAGAGCAAGTTTTTTATAATCAGCAAAATATTCTACTCACTCTGTGGACTTTGCACCTTGCACTGTTCCCATAGCTTGGTATCGGCTTTGAACACAGCTCCAGATGCATTTATGAACGACATGGATATTTAAACTTGTTAAATTTACCAAATGTCGGTAATTTGTGCTTCATAATCCAATTAGGACAAGAGCTTCAATTTTGTGGGGACTCATTGAAGGGGAGTGCTTTAACAGCACTCCTTCTCTTGTTTTGATTTCTATTTTATCCGCCTCTCTTTTATCCACCTCTCTGTGCGCCTTGTTTTAAGACGTTGGTTTGCGATTGGATCAAACCGTTCCAACTTTCTCAATGACCAGCATTCTGGCCGGGCCTTGCGGATGGGCCACATGCTCATCCCCCTCTTGCGCATGGCAAATATCGCCAATATGCATCTGCCGCTCTTTGATTTGCCAATGACCGCTCTCATCTTTAGATCGGCTTTTCATCACAACGCATCCATCCAGCACGACGAAAACTTCCTGCCCGTCATTTTTATGCCAAATATAGGGCTGGTCACTCCAATGGAGCCGGACGCTCGCCCCTTCAATGATGGCAATATCCTGTGCGTCCCACGCTTTTTGTGCATTAAACTGTTTCGCACGATAATAGCGCATAATGTTTCCTTTCTTCCTGAATGGTTCCAAAGCAATCTGTATGCTAGGAGCGGGATCAGGCAGGACCCAGTGTTATTCTGTCAGATCACACAGTGATTATGCCGCCTTGCATAATGCAGGGCTTGTGCGCGGATAATACCAACGGCATGAAAGGCAATTGACGATGGATCATATTGATGAGCGGCTTTTGCTGCTTTTGGCACAAAATAGCCGCGCCAGTATCAAAATGCTGGCTGCTGATATTGGCCTATCACGCACCGCCACAACAGAGCGTTTGGCCAAGCTGAAAGACAGTGGCACGATTGAAGCTTTTACCATTCGTCGGCGTCCCCACCCCCATGCCCGCCATTCTTTGTTGCAGATCACAACAATTGAGCCTTCTTGTGATTTGCTACATCCCTGGTTCGCCACGATGCCGGAAATTATCCGCATGCAATCGCTGGCTGGTCCGGTTGATATTTTGCTGGAAGTGGTCACCATCAAGGAAGATACCCTGCATGACTTGCGCGAGACCCTTCTTGCCCATCCTGCGGTTCAGGATATTCGTGTGATCTCTGTTTTAAAGACCCATTTTGCCCGTTAATTCTGTGTGTTTGTATGCAGACTTTTTTGTGATTTTGGCTCAAAAATAAATATGAGAGTTTTTTTCAACAAAAAACAATTTCCCTCTTATTCGCCTGAAGAAAAATTAAAATGGATAAATATGAGCTGCTTATACAAGATATTTTGAAAAATTCTAAACTGCCATAAACTCTATTGACGCTAACTTACTGATTTTTTAGTTTCTCTTCATTGACAATGCGAACCATTCGCAGCATTTTGGTCTCGCAAACAACGCAGCTTCAAACCAATTTTTAAGAAGCTGATCGTTTGGCGGATGACCGATGGTGGGGCCTTTAACCCCGTTGATTGGAGAAGAGTAATGAGAAAGTCTATTGCCGCAAGCTTTGCGGCCCTTGCCATGTGTTCGGCGTTTAGCGCCCCTGCTTTGGCCTCTGGTGAAGTGAATGTATATTCTTACCGCCAGCCCTTTCTTATTGAACCTCTCCTGAAGGCTTTCTCTGAGAAAACGGGCATCAAAACCAACGTGATTTTTGCAAAAAAAGGTCTGGAAGCCCGCATCAAGGCAGAAGGTGAAAATTCTCCAGCCGACATTCTCATGACCGTTGATATTGGTCGTCTTCATGGCGCGAAAATGGTTGGCGTTGCCCAGCCGCTGAAATCTGATGTTCTGGAAAAGAATATTCCATCTCAGTATCGCGACAAAGATGGCGAATGGTTTGGCCTAACGACACGCGCCCGTGTGATTTATGCTTCCAATGATCGTGTAGAGCAGGATTCCATTACATATGAAGAGCTGGCTGATCCGAAATGGAAAGGCAAACTCTGCACCCGCTCCGGTCAACATGTCTATTCCATTGCGCTGTTTGCGTCGATGATTGCCCATAAGGGTGAGGCAAAGGCCCAAAAGTGGCTTGAAGGCGTCAAGGCCAATCTGGCACGCAAGCCAACAGGCAATGATCGTGCTCAGGTGAAGGCGATTTATTCCGGTGAATGCGATCTGTCATTGGGTAACACCTATTATATGGGCAAAATGCAGACCAATGACAAAGATCCAGAGCAGAAAGATTGGGCAAATTCTGTCCGCATTCTGTTCCCCAACACCAATGATCGCGGCACTCACGTGAATATTTCCGGTATGTTGCTGGCAAAATATGCGCCAAATAAAGCCAATGCGGTCAAATTGATGGAATTTTTGTCTTCCGCTGACGCTCAGAAAATTTATGGCGAAGTCAATCATGAATATCCTGTGCTTGAAGGGGTTCCTGCTTCCGAGCTGGTGCAAAGTTGGGGCTCTTTCAAAGCAGACCCACTATCCCTGAACAAAGTTGCGGATGCCCGCAAGAGAGCATCTGAATTGGTCGATATCGTCGATTTTGATGCCGGTGCAAATTAAGTTCTAATATTTCTGAGCGGCCTCTTCTCTGGTCGGGCCGCTCGAACATTGATCAACATTTGAAACTTTAAACAGTTTTGGAGGAAAGAGATTTCAAGAATTGGACGCCTTGCCCAGCCCTAGTCCGGCACAGACACTGACCTTCTGCTTGGTCCTGCAGATTGATCACATGTCGCTCATCAAGGTTAGTCCAATACCGTGCTTTAGGTTCCCTCGATGCAGAATTGGTCCTCTTGCATCCATAATCTAAGCGCACTTCCCGCAAGTCCCGCTGCGAAGGGATATGATCTCACGGCGACTGGTCCTCACGTCAGATCTCATCTTCGCGCATAGTGGGCACAGGCAATAAAGACAGACTGGTCCTCCGTCTTTATGGAAAGGTGTCACGTCTAACGTGGCACCTTTTTCCCTTTCGCACAGCTTTTTAAAAAAGGCAAGCCTGATCCCCCCATTTCTGCATCATTCTGTTTAACAGAGATCGCAATCTGCATTCACAAGTCTGTGTGATGGGGAAAAGTGCAGTGAATTTGCCCCAAATCAACGCTTTTGATGCAGTTGCAAATAAGATGCAATACTTGCTGTCATCCAATAATTTGTGTATGACAATCATGTTTTAAGAACGCTTCCTGGCGGGCACCTTCTTGTTGTCGGTGGGAGTGCGATGCCTACCCGCATCAATGATTATGAAACAGAAGAAGAACGGAAAAGCGTGTGCATGATATCGCTGCGGATGTGAAGCAAACTCAGCTTGAGCTGCTGGGTGATCCTGTGAAAGAGAGCAGCCTTTTTGACCAGCTTTGGCGCTCTATCCTGACGGCCAATCTGCGCACTTGGATTGGCTGGGCGTTACTTGCCCTTTTGCTGTTTTTTGTTCTGGCTCCCATTCTCTCATTGCTGATCTTGGCTTTGGGTGATGCTGGCGATGTTTGGCCCCATCTTGTGCGCACCGTTTTACCGCGTGCCGTGTTGACCACAGCCCAGATGATGCTGGGGGTTGGTGCCCTTACTATTTTGCTTGGTGTTTCAACAGCTTGGCTTGTGACCATGTGTCGCTTTCCAGGACACTCATTCTTTCAATGGGCTTTGCTAGTTCCATTGGCCATTCCGACCTATATTGTGGCTTATACATCGGTTGAATTGCTGGATTATACCGGGCCTGCACAGACATTTATTCGTTGGCTTTTTGGCTTCCAAACGGCCCGCGATTACTGGTTTCCAGAGATTCGTAGTCTTGGTGGCGCGATTGTTGTGATGAGTCTGGTGCTCTATCCTTATGTTTATCTCACCACTCGCGCCAGCTTTATGTTGCAATCAGCCTGCTCGCTGGATGTGTCGCGCACATTGGGAGCCGGTCCTTTGCGGTTGTTTTTCAAAGTGGCTTTGCCACTGGCCCGCCCCGCCATTGTGGTTGGTGCCACCCTTGCCATGATGGAATGCCTGAATGACATTGGCGCTGTTGAATTTTTTGGCGTTAAAACCCTGACTTTCAGTGTTTATGACACTTGGTTAAATCGCTCATCGCTGGCAGGTGCTGCGCAAATTTCCAGCGTTATGCTGATTGTGGTTTTGTTTTTACTCTGGTTGGAGCGCAGGGGACGGCGCCATCAACGCTATCATGTAACCACACGCCGTTATCAGGCTTTGCCGAGCTATTGGCTGACAGGCTGGCGCTCTGCTCTGGCTATCCTGATCTGTGCCTTGCCGATTGTTCTGGGCTTTGTGTTGCCCACAATGGTTTTGCTGCGGTCGTCTTTTTATCATTGGCAAGACAATCTCAGCGCGGAGTTTGTTCAGGCCTGCTTCAACAGCTTGGGTCTGGCACTGATTGCTGCTCTTTTGACCGCCTCTATTGGTACGGCCCTTGCCTATATGGCCCGTATCCAGAATAAGGGATATGTCAGTGCCATCACCCGTTTGAGCTCCATTGGCTATGCGGTGCCGGGCACAGTGCTGGCTGTTGGCATCCTCATTCCGGTGGCCCTATTGGACAACTGGATTGCCGCCTCGATGAAAAGCTGGTTTGGCCTGACGGTGGGGCTGCTTTTGCTCAGCTCTGGCGCTGCTATGCTCTATGCTTATTGTGTGCGCTTCATGGCCATGTCCTATGGCGCGGGAGAGACCGGTCTTCAACGCATTTCCAGCAATCTGGAAGCGGCATCCAGAACGCTTGGTCGCACGCCTTTTCAAACATTGGTCGCGGTTGATCTGCCTTTGATCCGCCCTGCCCTGATCTCTGGTGCCTTGCTGGTTTTTGTGGATGTGATGAAGGAATTGCCCGCAACGATTTTGTTGCGCCCATTCAATTTCGATACATTGGCAACGCTGGTTTATGGGCAGGCCTCGCTGGAAGCGTTTGAAAAAGGTTCTCTTGCAGCGCTGGCTATTGTGCTTGTTGGCATTGTGCCTGTCATCTTGCTGTCGCGTACATCTGGCCGATCCTATACCGAACAATCCTGATCGCAAAAAAAATGCCCGACAAAGTCGGGCAAAGGGGGCGGAAGATGCAGCCTTATAGCTGGCCGCTTGACTCTGTCAAACCAGATGGGTCAATTTTTCTAGAGCAATTTGAATAAACACGTCGTTATTCAAATTGCTCTCATCTTTATTTTTAAGCATATTTTTGTCCGAAAACCGCACACACTTTTCGGAAACATGCTCTAAAAGCAAAAGACAAATAATATATTTGTTCAATAAAGGATATTCTCTAATAAGAAAAGCCAACAGAAAGATATAAATCCTAAGGTTGTTTTTGATTGTAACACAGGTACAAATACATTTGAAGAAAATGCAATTATTTCGGTTAAGATGATATTTACTGCACGCTAAGGTCTATTAAAATTGGTAGGGTTAACCGCTTTTCTTTTTTAAATGGCCAATATTATAATATCAGCAATCTCCCGGCTCAAAACCATAAAATCTTTTGGCCAATGCAGGCATTTTGGATGCCTTACCGTAATCGAACATACCCCTATCAGCATGCTACATTTCGCGATGCAATATGCTGTCATATAACCTCTTGATGCAAGCAATGCCTCGCTTTGCTCTGATCGACGATTTTATAAGAGGATGGGGCTTGTAAAATCATATCGCAGTTGCGAAACTGCCTCGGTCCGGCATGGATATGAGGCTGGATATGCAGCCTAAAAGCCTCATAAGAGACTTTTAAATCGGGCGCTAAGCCGAAACAAGATCAGAAGTCTTTTCAGGGATTGAACAGGATGAAAAGACTTTCGTTTGGGAGAGCAGAATGAAAAAAGTTTATACCAGCGCCACTGACGCGCTGGAAGGGCTTGTATTCGATGGCATGACGATTGCCGTGGGTGGCTTTGGGTTATGCGGGATTCCAGAAAACCTTATTCTTGCCCTGCGCGAAACCGGGGTGAAAGATATAACCGTTGTATCAAACAATTGTGGTGTTGATGATTTTGGCATGGGTCTGCTTTTGCAAACGCGCCAGATCAAAAAGATGGTTTCTTCCTATGTTGGCGAGAATGCGGAATTCATGCGCCAATATCTGTCCGGGGAATTGGAGCTGGAATTTAACCCACAAGGCACTTTGGCCGAACGCTTGCGCGCTGGCGGGGCTGGCATTCCCGGTTTTTATACCAAGACAGGCGTTGGCACCATCATTGCCGAGGGCAAGGAACATAAAGAATTTGATGGTGAGACCTATATTCTGGAACGGGGTATTAAAACCGACCTGGCTATTGTCAAAGCCTGGAAAGGCGATGAAAAAGGCAATCTGAGCTATCGCAAGACTGCCATGAATTTTAACCCTGAATGTGCAACAGCGGGCAAAGTGACTTTGGCAGAAGTTGAGGAAATTGTTCCAGTGGGCAGCCTTGACAAAATGGCCATTCACACACCTGAAGTATATGTTCAGCGCATCATTCAGGGCGATCACGAAAAACGCATCGAACAGCGCACTGTGCGCGCCAGCTAACGGAGACTTTGACGATGGCATGGACACGCGAACAGATGGCTGAACGCGCAGCAAAAGAGCTTGAAGACGGCTTTTATGTTAATCTGGGCATTGGAATCCCCACCTTGGTTTCCAATTATGTACCTTCTGACTATGACATTACCTTGCAGTCTGAAAATGGCATGATGGGTATGGGGCCTTTCCCGACAGAGGAAAATATTGACGCTGATCTGATCAATGCCGGCAAGCAGACCATAACCGAGTTGGCGCGCTCGTCCTATTTCTCTTCTTCGGCCTCTTTTGCCATGATTCGTGGCGGTCATATTGATCTGTCCGTTCTGGGCGCTATGGAAGTGGCGCAGAACGGGGATTTGGCCAACTGGATGATACCGGGCAAGCTAGTCAAGGGCATGGGCGGTGCCATGGATCTGGTTTCCGGAGTCAAACGCATTGTGGTGGTGATGGATCACACCAACAAAAAAGGCGAAACCAAGGTCTTGAAAGAATGCACCCTGCCGCTAACCGGCAAAGGGGTTGTCGATTTGATCATCACAGATCTTGGCGTCATGGAAGTGCGCGAGGATGCTCTGGCCCTGATTGAATTGGCCCCTGAGGTCAGTGTGGAGGAAGTGCAGGCAAAGACCGAAGCAGACCTTGTGATTGATCTTCAGGATTGATTGCCTCTTCTTATAGACCTCGCAGCATGTTTGCTGCGGGGTTTTGTGGTTTAATGACGGCCCATTTTGCTGGGCCTCTTATTATTCTCGTTGCCTCTCGTCGCGCCAATTTTCTTTTTTGTCTTGAGAGAGATGGCGTGCACCATCCATAAATCGGTCAGGCAAACTCACTTTTTTTTGTACATCCTGCCTATGGCTGGTTACACTGGCGTGAAAAAGTGATAGGTCCAAACTGGATATGACTTTGCATTGGCTCGTCAGTAAAATACTCTTATGGCGCAAAGAAGAGTGTCTTTTATAAAAGGTGCGCCCTTTTACCAAATAGAGAAAAGCCCACACAACGGAAGAAATATATGTCAGCAACCACCAAGATCCGTATGCTTTGGGGCTTTGGTATGCTTCTGGTCTTTGTGATTGGCCTTGTTATGATCAGTCCCTATCTGGTCAATAGCAAAGTGGTCAAACAACAGATTTCGGAGCAGATTTCCGATTGGGCTGGCCTGCCTGTTACCGTCCGGGGCGAGCCGATTATCACGGTCTTTCCCTATCTGAGTGTCAAGCTTAAGGATGTCAGCATTGTTTCCAATCTGGGCAAGGATGAGCCTGCGCTGGTTGCCATGGATCATTTGCGCGCCGAAATGTATTGGCTGCCGTTGCTGATTGGTCATTTTGAAGTACGGCGTTTCAATCTGGTGCGCCCCCGCTTTCATCTTGAAAGGCGAACAGATGGTTCCAAATCCTGGGGCGTGGAAAAGGGCAGTCTGTTTTCTACCAATGAGGCAGGCTCTTTAATTGCTTTTGACAATGTGGATTTGGGCCGTTTCATCATTCAAAATGGGCAAGTGCGATATATTGACGAGACAAAAGCGCGGGACGAGACGATTTTTGACGCCAATCTGTCCGTCATCTGGCCCAATACAGAACGCTCTGCGGAGATTTCAGGTTCTATGGTCTGGCGAGGAGAACATGTCTTGGTTCAGGCCCAATCAGAGAAGCCGATGGAGCTGATCACAGGTGGGCTGTCTCCTCTGGTTTTAGAAGCCAAATCCAATCAATTTGAGCTGACGCTGGAAGGCAGTGCTGCCACGCTCTCCAATTTGCAAATGGAAGGGGATCTGACCTTCAAAGCCCAGTCCATGCGCTATTTAATGGAATGGCTTGGTTTTTCTATCAAGCCCGGTGCGAATTTTGGTGCCATGGATTTGACAGCGCGGGCCAATATGATTGGCGCCTCTCTTGCCTTGTCCGATATTGCGCTGATGCTGGATGGCAATCAGTTGGAAGGGGCTTTGCAACTTGATTTGCGTAGCCCCCGCGCCTTGCTGCAAGGCACGCTTGCCTATGATCAGCTGGATCTCACCCCCTATCTGGAGCAAGTGGATGGCGCGCCATCCCTGCTGGATCAACCGATCACACCTCATGATCTGGGATTGATGGATATCGACATCCGTCTCTCAGCCCAGCAGATTCTGTTTAAGGATATTGAATTGGGGCGCACGGCGGCCTCTATTGTGACGCGCAACCAACAATTATCCTTATCCATTGGCGAATCCTTTGCCTATGGGGGCAGTTTAGATGCCACTTTGGACATGAAGCCATCAGAGACTGATCCAAATCTTTTGACCAGTCATTTACGGGGCAAGGCCAGCGGTGTGTTGGCCGGATCGCTGTTGAAAGCCGTAAAACAGGAGGCTCCTGTTTCCGGCACCATGCTGGCCGAGCTTGATTTGAGCGGAAATGGCCTAACATTGCGTGAAACGGCTTTCAATGCCAGTGGCTCTCTTTCCATGGTCTTCACAGATGGCCAGATTGCTTCCCTCAACCTTGTTGCCATTATGGAAGCTTTAAGTGAGCAACAGCCGCTCACACCGGATGCTCTTTATCAGGGGGGGACTGGTTTTGATGTTTTGTCTATTTCATCACTGTTGGGCGATCACAAGGCCAGTCTTGAGGGGCTTCGCCTGACAGCTGGCAATCTGGCTTTGTCCGGCACCGGCTCTATCATGATGGAAACTAGCATATTGGATTTTCGCGGCCAATTGATACGCTATCGCAGCGATGATCCCACAACCCACTCGAAAGAAACGCCAGAAGAGGATTTTGCCTTCTCGCTGACCGGGCCATGGTCCCGCCCCGTTTTACGGCAAAACTCAGACATCTTAGATGGATTGAGCAGCACTGAGTCGGTCACCGTGCCCGGCGTTCCTGATACTGTTTTGCCAAAGGCAGAGCCCGGCGTGCCTCATACCAACGGCATAAAAGATTGACCCATAGGATGCTTTGAAATAGTTTACTGAGAAGGTATCTTTCGACGGACAATGCTGGGGTATTTTCTTTTTTGGTGCGAACCTTTTGCATTGAATTGTCAAGACAATTCAATGAGGCGCGCCCTAGTTTGATGCGAACCTTTTGCATTGAATTGTCAAGACAATTCAATGAGGCGCGCACTAGAAAGATAACGCTCTGAGTGAGCCATTTCAAGGCACCGAAGGCCGGTTTTATGGGGTAATCTTTCAGGCCGTTGGTATGAGACGTGAGGGAGACGTGATTGTGCGGTTGATGGTTGGCATCCATTTATATGCAGCTTTGGGGGCGCTCATTTTGGGGGCTGTGCTGCTTGCCTTGCCAAAGGGGTCTGGCCTTCATCGCTTGGCCGGGCGCTTTTGGGCCTTGTTGATGCTGGTGGTGGCTTTTTCTGCCTTTGGTTTGTCCAGTCACTTGTTTGGCTTTTATCTCTCGCCCTTGCATGGCTTGGCGCTGTATACGCTGGTTATGCTGTTTTTTGCTTATCGATATGCGCGATCGGGGCAGATTGAGCGGCACCGCAAGGCCATGATGGGCCTTTATTGGGGGGCGTTGGTTGTGCCGGGCTTGATTGCCGTTTTATGGCCGGGGCGTTTTCTCAATCAGGTGGTGATGCGCTGGATGGAATGGCTGTGAGGTTGGTTGCCACAGAGCAACACAAAGACCCTGATACATTCAAGACACAAACACTCAGTGCCCGATTTAAAAGCGCAGCTGCACCAACTTCGCTTTCAGTGTTGTGTCTTGATCGTCTGAATTGTGACGTGCTGATCAGTCTGAAATGTCTTTCAGATCCAGCTTTTGGGGCACTTTGCCGTCATAATCGCTGATGCCGATGGAGATGGCATAGCAGGCAAGGCGCACTGATTTGGGTATCGTTACCGTTTTGCCGTCTCTTGCGCCTTTTTCATAATATTGAATCATACGTTTTTTTAGCCCAAGCAGGTCTGCTGCGTCTTTTTGCTTCAATCCCAGACTGCGTCTCCATACGCGAAATTGCGGTGCAGGCATATGATCTTCTTGGGTTTTTTCGTCTTCTTTTGACACGCGAGCAATCCATTGCGCAAAAAGTGCGCCTTTAGAGTTGACAAAAATGCACAATGTGCGCATATTGATGAAATAAACGCACTTTGTGCAGTTTATTCGCTTTTATAAAAGCCTAGAGGGCTGTCATGGTCAATGGGTGTTTTGGTGCAATAGGCTCACAATTGATGCCATGGTGAACAGGGAAGCCTATATCGGCTCTGAAAGAAGGAGATAGGCAATGTTGGCCAATCTTGTAGCAAGTCGGGAAGCGCTTGGTGTTCGTCGCCGTTGCGATGTGCATGAAGTGGCAAGTTTCCGCTGTGTTGTGGCTCGGTTTTTCCGCTCTTGGTTCTAGGATTTAGATCCTGATTTAAAAGTCCTGAGCCAGCCCTCTCCCCCTTGCAGACCGCCCATGAGGGTACCATGACGGGTGGTTTGGGAGGGGGAGAGGGCTGGAGATGCAGCCTAAAAGTCTCAATCGAGACTTTTAAATCGGGCATTTAGATCCTGATCTGGGGGTGTATCAAGCTGATGCCCAGATGTGATCGGCGTTTTTGCGCTGTTTGAATATGAAAGTAAGGTCCGCCTTGTGCGGGCCTTCTTTCGTTTTATCGGGCAAATATTGTGTGAGCTGTCCTTGACTTGCTAAGCTGTGGTAAAGCCTATGTGGGGTTGCGAGTTTTAAAATATTGATAGGGGCTTATATGCGTTGGCGGGGGCGTCGTGAAAGCGACAATGTAGAAGACAGGCGCGGGCAAGGCAGTGGGCGCTTTTATGCCGTTGGTATAATGCTTTGACCATTGTTGTTCATGCAAAGAAAAACCCGGTCAGCGGGGCTGGCCGGGTTTTGTGTTTGATATCAACAGCCGCGAGCCGCGCTTTTTATGCCGTTGGTATTATTCGCTGACCAGATTCATGCCTTTTCTCTCGCGCATCAGGTTGGTGAAGCGGGTAAAGAGATAGTGGCTGTCTTGTGGGCCGGGGGAGGCCTCTGGGTGATATTGTACGGAAAAGACCGGCTTGCCGCTGACGCGCAGGCCACAATTGGTGTTGTCAAACAGGGAAATGTGGGTTTCTTCCACGCCCTCGGGCAGGCTGTCGCCATCCACGGCGAAACCGTGATTCATGGAGGTGATTTCCACTTTGCCTGTTGTCTCATCCTTGACCGGATGGTTGGCGCCATGATGGCCCTGATGCATTTTTTTGGTTTTGGCACCCAATGCCAAAGCCAGCATCTGGTGACCCAGACAAATGCCAAAGACCGGAATGTCGGCTTTCAACACGTCCTGAATGGCCTTGACGGAATAGTCGCCCGTGGCGGCCGGGTCGCCCGGACCGTTGGACAGAAAAACGCCGTCGGGATTGTAAGAGAGGATCTCTTCGCCACTGGCAGAGGCAGGCAGCACCGTTAATTTGCAGCCCTGATCGGCCAACAGGCGCAGAATGTTGCGTTTGATGCCATAATCAAGGGCAACCACATGGAAGTCGGGATCGGATAGATCGCCATAGCCTTCATCCCAGACCCATGGGGTTTGTGTCCAGCCATATTGATTGCCGGTTGTGACATCTTTTGCCAGATCAGCCCCGACCAGACCATCCCATTTGGCGGCTTCGGCTTTTAGGGCGTCGCGGTCAAATATGCCATCAGGTGCGTGGGCAATCACAGCGTTGGACAGGCCTTTTTCGCGGATCAAGGCGGTCAGGGCGCGGGTGTCGATATTGGCAATGCCAATGATGCCGCGCTGTTTGAGCCAAGCGTCCAGATGGTTGGAAGAGCGATAATTGGATGGCTCGGTGATGTCGGTTTTGATGACGGCACCGCGCACACCGGATGGGGCGGACATATCGACGGTTTCGGTGTCTTCTTCATTGGTGCCGATATTGCCGATATGGGGAAAGGTGAAGGTGACGATCTGACCTGCATAAGAGGGATCTGTTAAAATTTCCTGATACCCGGTAAGGGCGGTGTTGAAGCAGACTTCGGCCACGGCAGAGCCTGTGGTGCCGATCCCCTGACCCTCAACGATTGTGCCATCGGCCAAAACGAGCAGGGCAGTTGGTTTGATATCCTGCCATGGTGCCGGGGCTATGGGTGCCGGGGCGATGGGTGCCGGGGCGATGGAAGATTGTGAGGTATCCGTAGCGGTTGAGTTGGTTTGAGCCATATTTTTGTGCGTCCTGCTAGCTGTTGATCCGGGTACCGTCCTGTGCGGGTGTAAGGCATGAAAACAAGTGGGCAAGCCCGGTTTTGTTTACCTTATCCATGCAGGAAGGGAGACGCTATTCTCAAGCTTGATGATCTAGGCCAATTGGGGGCAAAGGTCAATGAGGCACTGGCCATGCTTTGGCGTTTTCTTGGATTTTTTCCGTTTCTTGCGGGCGTTGCCGGGCATGATGCGGGCATTTTTGCAAGCTGTGCTGGATTTGGTCTGTCTTTTGGGGTTTTACGGGCCATACTAACGGCATAAGTGCATATTGGTCAGGCTCTGACTTGCCATCAGACCTTTGTCCATGTATTTAGAGCCTGATTTAAAAGTCATGAGCCCAGGCTCAGGAGACATTCATTTAGCCTATTGTGTTTGTCTTGAACTATTCAGATAGAAGGGCCAAGAGCAAAATAAGGGTGGTTCCCGGCTTAAAGCTCTTGGTTTGATAGATGGATAGTTCAAGACAAACCCGAAGCGCGAGGGCATTTTTGCGCAATGACTACGTCGTAAAATCTTGAAAATGAACCACATTGTCTCGATTTTCCTTCTTGTCCTTACGCAAAACTGCCTTCGCAGAATGTGCCAAATGAATGGGTCTTGAGCCTGGCACTTTGCTGATTGATGATGAGGATAGTCCCATGCGCGAGCAGATTACAGAAGGTCTTAAAAAGGCGATCAAGGCACAGGATAAGCGCCGTATGGCGACATTGCGGCTGGTGAGTGCTGCGATCAAGGATCGGGATGTGGCAGCGCGTGGCAGTGGCGGAGAGCGTGTGGACAATGACGCATTGCTGCACATTCTGGCCACAATGGTCAAGCAGCGCGACGAATCCATGCGTATTTATGAAGAGGCGGGCCGTCTGGAACTGGCCGAGCAGGAACGCGCCGAGATAGCCATCATCAAGGAATTTTTGCCCCGCCAGATGGACGAGGATCAGGTCAAGGCGGCTGTTGAGGCGGCCATTGCCGATATCGGGGCCTCTGGCTTGCGTGATATGGGCAAGGTGATGGGGGTGCTCAAAGAGCGTTTTCCCGGCCAGATGGATTTTGGCAAGGCCAGCGCTGTTGTAAAATCCCTGTTGATGTAATCCTGTTTGCTGTCATGTAAGGCTGGCTCAGAACTTTTAAATCAGGCTCTAAATCAGGCTCCGAGACTTTTGTTGAGACTGTTTTATGAAATTTCCGCCAAGTTTGCTGGATGATATAAGAGATCGGATCTCTGTTTCTGATGTTGTGGGGCGCAAGGTCAAGCTGCGCCGCCATGGGCGGGAATATATGGGCCTGTCGCCCTTTAACAAAGAAAAGACGCCGAGCTTTACGGTGAATGACCAAAAGCAGTTTTATCATTGCTTTTCGTCTGGCAAGCATGGCGATATTTTTAAATTTTTGATGGAGACGGAAGGACTGTCCTTTCCCGAAGCTGTTGAGCGGCTGGCGGGAGAGGCCGGGATTGCCCTGCCATCGCCCGATCCGCAGGCCCGCAAGCGCGAGCAGGAAAAAGCCTCGCTCTATGATGTCATGGAGATGGCAACCAAATATTTTCAGTTGCAATTTTCCTCTGATCTGGGGCGCGAGGCCCGGCTCTATGCGCAAAAGCGCGGGTTGAGTGCAGAGACGCTCTCGACCTTTCGCTTTGGCTTTTCTGTCAATAGCCGCGATCATTTGAAAAGCTATCTGTTGCAGCGCGGGGTGAGCGAAGCGGATATGCTGGCAACGGGGTTGGTCATCCAACCCGATAATGGCCGCCCGACTTATGATCGGTTTCGCAATCGTTTGATGATTCCCATTGAGGATGAGCGGGGCAGGGTGGTGGCCTTTGGCGGGCGCAGTCTGGACCCGGACGGCAAGCCCAAATATCTCAACTCGCCAGAAACCAAGCTGTTTCACAAGGGCTATATGCTGTTCAATGCCAAGCGGGCGCGGCAAGCGGCCTATGAGGCAAAGGCGGCGATTGTCACCGAGGGCTATATGGATGTGATTGCCTTGCATCAGGCGGGCATTGGCTATGCGGTGGCCTCATTGGGGACGGCCTTTACCGAGACGCAAATTGCGCAACTTTGGAAATTGGCACCAGAGCCTTATATCTGTTTTGATGGGGACCGGGCCGGGCGGGCAGCGGCCAATCGGGCGATTGAGCGGATTTTGCCACAGCTCAAAGCCGGTTTCTCCTTTCAATTTGCTTTCATGCCAGAGGGACAGGACCCTGATGATGTGGTTGGCAAAGGGGGGGCGTCGGCTTTTGTGGAATTGCTGGGCAAGGCCCTGCCTCTTTCTGATGTTGTGTGGCAGCGCGAGCTGGCGGCCGGGCCGAGCGATACGCCAGAGCGCAAAGCCGCGCTTGAAAAGCGCATTGAGGATTTGCTGCGCACCATTCAGGACGAACGGGTTGCCCGGCAATATCAGATGAGCTTTAAATCTGCGCTGTCCAATCATTTTTGGCAGCAAGCGCGCCAACAGCGCGAGCAGAGCTTTGCCGGTGGTGGAGCTGGTGGGGCGCGCACCAGTTTGGGGGCTCGTATGGGGGTTGGCAAAGGCGGCGCCGGGGCGTCTGGTTTGTCTGCATCCGGTGCGATATCGCGTTTGCCGGTTGCCGGGCAATTTACCGAATATGAGGAAAATATTCTCGGCCTTTGCGTGCATATGCCTGCCTTTTTTGAAAATTTTGCCGAGCAGATTTTGGCATTGTCTTTTCAAAAACCGGGATTGGAGCAATTCAAGCAGGTTTTGGCGCATCTGATCTTGGATCAGGATATCGGGCATTATTCAGACATTTATGCCAGAGCGCCGGCGGATCTGGAGCCATTGTTGGATGATTTGCATGGCAAGGCGGTGATGGATGCCAAGGGCCGGGTTGTGCAGCCGGCGGGCTGGCGGTTGGCCGGTCGCCCCAAAGTGCCGCAATTGGCTTATTCGCCGGGGCGGGTATTTTTGGAGCGGTTGCTGTCTTATTGGTTGTCGGTTTTGGAAGTGCGCGACATTCAGTCTGATCTGGAGCAGGAGACTGCGCTTGCCTTGTCTGATCAGGATGCCAGCGAAAAAGCCTTTGAGCGCATTCAGGCCCTGACGCAGGAAGTGCATCGCCGGCGCGAAGAAAATGCCCGCGATGATCAGGACTTGACCGATGAATATGGCAAGATGAAAAGTGCTGGCATACAGGCCAGCCTTGCGGATTGTCTGGCGGAGCTGGCGCAAAAGAGCGACGGCTGAGGCTGAAACTCTGCTAAATCCTTGAAAATGATTCGAAAAAGCGTCGAATCAGGCGGATTTTCTGGAATTAGGGGTTGCCGAATCGAATCACTGCGCTAAATATCAGTGTTCGGCAGACCAAGGCGCCAATTTGTCAATATGGCGAGAAATGATTGATTGCTGCCTCATACTTGTATTGGGTCAGGAAACCGGAGATTTGTTGATTTCTGGCCGTGTATCCTTTTGTGGATAGAGGCGTTCTTCAGGCCATTGGTCGGGGGGCGATTGCGCACGGTTAAGGGGCGTTTAAGATCCCCTTTGGTAAAACTGGTCTGAGAATCCTGACAAAGCTGTGCAAAGCCTTGGAACGGGCTGGCATGGAAAACCTTCAGCGGACGAATGCACAGGGACGCATTCGTGGAGACAGGAATGGTTACGAAGGCAACACAGAACGACGACAATAGCCAATCGAGCGAAGGGGGAGACGCGCCCTTGCTTGATTTGACGGCTTCTGCTGTCAAGCAAATGATCAAGACCGCCAAGAAGCGCGGCTATGTGACCTATGATGAGCTGAATGAAGTTTTGCCTTCAGATGAGGTCTCTTCGGAACAGATTGAAGATACCATGTCCATGCTGTCTGACATGGGCATCAATGTGATTGAATCGGAAGAGGCAGAAGACAGCGAAAATGCCGCTTCTGGCTCGACCGCCGTTGCCGAGGTTAAAGGCTCGACCGCCGTTGCCAAGACAACGGGCGGCAAAGAGCCAACGGATCGCACCGATGATCCGGTGCGCATGTATTTGCGCGAAATGGGCTCTGTTGAGCTGTTGTCGCGCGAGGGTGAGATTGCCATTGCCAAGCGCATTGAAGCCGGGCGCGAGGCGATGATTGCCGGTTTGTGCGAAAGCCCTTTGACCTTTCAGGCCATCATCATTTGGCGTGATGAATTGATTGAAGGCAATATTTTGTTGCGTGACATCATCGATCTGGAAGCGACTTATGCCGGGCCTGGCAATGAAGATGAGGAAGACGAGGACGAGGATGACAGCGAGGGTGATGGTGGGGCCGCAGTGGCATCCCAGAGCGGGCCTGCTGCTGCGCCTGTTGCTGCTGTTGCTTCCAAGCCTTCTGAGGAAAAAAGTGAAGGAGAGGAAGGCTCCTCTGATGAGGATGATGACGAAGATGATGACATGGACAACAACATGTCGCTGGCCGCGATGGAGGGCGAGTTAAAGCCCAAAGTGCTGGCTATCTTTGATCAGATTGCCGAGGATTATAAAAAGCTGCGTCGCTTGCAGGATCAGCTGGTTGAAAACCGCATGTTGAGCAAGGGCCTGTCGCCCTCGCAGGAAAAGCGCCATGACAAGCTCAAGGAAGATATCATCATTGAGGTGAAGAGCCTGTCGCTGAACCAGAATCGTATCGAGGCGCTGGTTTCCCAGCTTTATGACATTAACAAGCAACTGGTGGGCCGCGAAGGGCGTTTGTTGCGTCTGGCCGAGGCTTATGGTGTCAACCGGTCTGACTTTTTGAAACATTATCAGGGGCATGAGCTGGACACCATCTGGAATGAGCGCGTGGCGCAATTGCCGGGGCGTGGCTGGAAAGAGTTTATCGCCCATGAGGCAGAGCGCATTGATGACTTGCGCGAAGATATCCAGATGTTGGCAACCGAGACCGGCCTTGAGATTGGCGAATTCCGCCGCATTGTTTCTTCTGTGCAGAAGGGCGAGCGCGAAGCCCGCCAAGCCAAGAAGGAAATGGTCGAAGCCAATTTGCGCTTGGTGATCTCCATTGCCAAGAAATATACCAACCGGGGTTTGCAATTCCTTGATTTGATTCAGGAAGGCAATATCGGTTTGATGAAGGCGGTTGATAAATTTGAATATCGCCGGGGGTATAAATTCTCGACCTATGCCACATGGTGGATTCGTCAGGCCATTACCCGCTCGATTGCCGATCAGGCGCGCACCATTCGTATTCCGGTGCATATGATCGAGACCATCAACAAGATTGTGCGGACATCGCGCCAGATGCTGCATGAAATTGGCCGCGAGCCAACACCGGAGGAATTGTCAGAAAAACTTCAGATGCCGCTTGAGAAAGTGCGCAAGGTGCTGAAAATTGCCAAAGAGCCAATCTCTCTGGAAACCCCGATCGGGGATGAGGAAGATTCGCATCTGGGTGATTTCATCGAGGATAAGAATGCGGTTCTGCCGATTGATGCGGCCATTCAGGCCAATCTGCGCGAAACCACAACCCGCGTTCTGGCCTCACTGACCCCGCGTGAGGAGCGCGTGTTGCGTATGCGCTTTGGTATCGGCATGAATACCGATCACACGCTGGAAGAGGTCGGGCAGCAATTCTCGGTGACGCGCGAACGGATTCGCCAGATCGAGGCCAAAGCCCTGCGCAAGCTCAAGCATCCAAGCCGCTCGCGCAAATTGCGCAGCTTCCTTGATAGCTAGATAGCTAGATAGCTGGCTCAGGACTTTTCAATCAGGCACTGAGACAAAATTTTAAAACCCGGCCTTGTGCCGGGTTTTTGTGTTTAATACCAACGGCATGAAAGAGATAAGATATAATATTTGACAATAAGACGATATTTTATACGTCTTCATTCTCTGCTTTATTTTGCCTTAAATAGGGTTCTGTGAAGCGTTTTCTAATATTTCTAACAAAGCTTTCGTTATATGTGCAGAACTCAAGTTTTCTATCAATGTATTCTTTGGAGAATGGAGTGCTATAATTTTTAGCAAATGTTTCGGTATTTTCATTTTTTCTGGCCCAGTCGTAAAGTGAGCTAACTTTCATTCCAGTCGTGAAAATTTCATAAGCTCGTTCTTCTGCATGTTTATGCGGTATAAAGATTAGCCCGGCTGGTTTTTGATTGTTTTTGTATTGTTGAAAGCCTTGCATTCGGGCATATTGAACCTGAAAATCTGCAAAAATTTCAGCCAGCCTTTCAACGATTGGTTCATCGTAGAAAGGCATTCCAGAGGTTATTTCCTTTATCTCATCCTGAGGCGTTCTAAGCGACTTGAAATTGTCATAAGGGGACGTTTCTGGTGCGAAAGCCAATTGATTGTGATCTCCTTCTGGCGCCTTTTGGCGCCACACATTTTGGTAAGCAAGAAAGCTTTCCTCACAATGATCAGAAAGTGCTTCTAACAAAACTGTCAGACGTGCTCTATGTGCTTCTGCTTGTTTCCAGTTGCGTAAATCGTCTCGCTTTTGTTCGGCTTTGGTTTGCTCTATTTGAGCATTTACGGCGGCCTTTTGTGCTTCGACAGCTTGTAGAGCGGATTCTGACTGTAGTTCAATTTGCTTTGATGATCGATAAGTCAAGAAAGCAATGAAGAGAGTGGCAGTTGCTGCTACTGCATTAAAAAATCCTGAGAACCAATCGATGGGCTTACTCCACTCAATAACAATGATATCCTCGAGCAATAGTCCGTAGCCCTGCAAAAGATTGAGCAATCCCAGGAGGATGAAGCCGAGAAATAATATGCTTGTAATAAAAGCAAAGAAATATTGTAGGAAAACACTGAAGGAGAATTTAGTCGTCATGCTATCTGAGAATCTCTTTTATTAACCCTTCAACACCTTATACCAACGAGTAGAAATAATGACTTATATGATGCAGTCTTATGGACGGGTGTTCTTGCTTTCTGAACATAACATTCTGTTTGGTTCTTACAATAAGCAAAGGTATAGCAAATCTGCTTTAGCTCTTTGGAGTGCTACTGGAGGCAGGATTTATTCTGGCGGATTGGCTGGTTTGGGGGTGTTGGGTGAAGCTTTGGAAGAGGGTGAGGGTGTGAGGGGAGAATGAGAGTCAACTTGTTTGGTTTTTGAATCAAAAAGGCCAGTCAAGTGATTGACTGGCCTTTGTTTTTTGTCTCTTCTTAAAGTTCTGAATCTGAATCAGGAGACGGGGATTGTCTTATGCCGTTGGTATTACTGGTTCAGCTCCCAGACGGTGTTGATGGTGATGGAGAAAGACATGGAGCCTTCTGCAACAGGGACGGCGGCGTCCATTTCCATTTTCATTGCGGCGGCGCGCATCATCACCGGGCGCGGGGCGTTGTGGCTGGTCTCGGACAGGGATTTCAGGCGCTTGATTTCGCTGCCCAGCTCAGCGGCATAGAGGCTGGCTTTTGCTTTGGCATCTGCCAAAGCGGCGATGCGGGCTTCTTCCAATTTTGCCTTTTTGTTGGCCACATCAAAGCGCAGGCCGGACATATTGTTGGCCCCTGCATCGACAAGGGCGGTGAGCACGGTGCCGCCTTTTGCAAGGTCGCGGATTTTGACGGTCAGCTGATTGTTGACAATATAGCCAATGATTTTGGGTGGGGTTTGGCCGGCTTTGTTGGGATAATGCATCTGGGGGTAGATGTGAAAATCGCTGGTTTGCATATCCTTTTTGTCGATGCCAGCTTTTTCCAAAGTTGCAAACAGGGCGGCCATTTTGCGGCTGTTGTCGGCCAGTGCGTCTTTGGTGGTTTGGGCGCGTGATTCCACCCCGACATAGATGATGGCGATATCCGGCACCATGTTCACTTTGCCCGTGCCGCTGATGGAAAGGGTGCCCGCTTGATGATTGGTGGCCTGATGATTGGTGGCCTGATGACTGCCTGCCATCGCGGGGGTGCTGATCAGAGCTAGAATGGCGGCAAGTGTGATGCAAAAGCGTTTCATGAAAATCTCCTTAGAGGCTGATTCAGACCTTTTAAATCAGCATTTACATGCATATGGCCAAAGAGAGAGGATGGCATATATGCTTTGAATAAGCTGTGTACCCATATTATACCAGGGCACGAAAGATTACCCCATATGACCGGATTTTCTTGGCTTTCTGGACTGCGTCGCTCTTGCTTTGTGGTCAACCAGACCATGGCAGCAAAAGCGTCTTACCAGAAAGCCAATAAAATCCAGTCATATGGGGTAATCTTTCGTGCCGTTGATATTAGCCGCGCGTCATAAAGACCAGCGCAAACAAAGCCCCGAAAGCAAGGGTAACGGCAGGAATGATAATAGCCGGATAGCCAAAACTGAAAATGGCAAAGCCCCAACCCGCCAAAGCCAAAAGGGCGATCAATGTGGTCACCAAAGACCATAGGGTAAATTCAGTTTTCTGCGCTGCGCTCATAATCATATCCCGGTGCTTGATATGGCAAATTGCGTAAGAAATTTGCCTTAGAAATTTGACCGCACCCTAGGGATTAAAACGCATAAGTCCAGCAAGAAAGCTGCACTGCAACAATTCGTCGCAGTGCAAATGCTTACTTGTTAAATCTTGAATATAGATAGCAGTAATGGACGGATCATAAAGCTTGCTTGGCTAGTTTATCAAAGGCCATAAGTGTCTTTAGTAAATCCTGCAAGTCCTGAACCGGAACCATATTGGGCCCATCACAAGGGGCATTATCCGGGTCCTGATGCGTTTCCAAAAACAGGCCAGCAACCCCGACAGCAACCGCAGCTCTGCACAATGTGCCGATGAATTCACGCTGTCCACCAGACGAGCTACCCTGCCCGCCCGGTTGCTGAACCGAATGGGTTGCATCAAAAATGACCGGCGCCCCGGTCTGTGCCATGATCGGCAAACCGCGAAAGTCCGTCACCAGCATATTATAGCCAAAGCTGGTGCCACGGTCCGTTAGCATAACATTGGCATTGCCGCTTTCGGTCAGCTTTGTCACCACATTTTGCATATCCCAAGGGGCCAGAAACTGGCCTTTCTTGACATTGATCACCGCACCACTTTTGGCAGCTGCTACCAGCAAATCTGTCTGACGACACAAAAAAGCAGGAATTTGCAAAATATCAACGACTTCCGCCGCAGGCGCACACTGATGCACCTCATGCACATCTGTTACCACGGGCAAGCCATAACGATCTTTGATCTCGGCAAAGACATCAACCGCCTTGTTCAGACCAACACCGCGTGCAGCCGTCAGGCTGGTTCGGTTGGCTTTGTCGAATGAGGATTTATAGACAATGCCAATACCAAGATTATCGCTGATCTCTTTTAAAGCTGCCGCCATTTCCATGGCATGATCACGGCTTTCCATTTGGCAAGGGCCAGCCATAACAGACAAGGGCAAATCATTGCCAAATTGAACAGACCCGGCAGAAACGATTGAATTGGGTGCAGACATAAAGCCTCTCTTTGTGCTGATGCGACCAATCTTGGCCCGCATATTCGCCATCACCATGACAGGGCCAAAACGGCAAAAGCATGGCAACAAAGAAAGAAGGCAGGGACTCCCCTGCCATCTAAAATTCCATTGTCTTAAACCAGACGGCTCTGTTCCAGCGCCGCACCAATGAAAGACGAGAAGAGCGGATGCGGATCAAAGGGCCGGGATTTCAATTCCGGATGATATTGCACCGCAACGAACCAAGGATGTTCAGCAATTTCAACCGTCTCTGGCAACACCCCGTCAGGCGACAAGCCAGCAAAGATCAAACCGCATTCTTCGAGTTTTTCTTTGAAGTCAATATTGACTTCATAGCGATGACGGTGACGCTCATGAATAATTTCAGAGCCATAAATCTCGGCAATCTTTGAGCCCGGTTTCAAATAGGCCTCATAAGAGCCCAGACGCATGGTGCCGCCAAGATCGCCATCTTGCGAGCGCGTTTCCCTTGCATTGCCCTTGGACCATTCTGTCATCAGGCCAACGACACTATTCTGAGCATCCCCAAATTCAGACGAGGTTGCGTCCTCAAGACCGGCCAGATTGCGGGCCGCTTCAATCACAGCCATTTGCATACCAAAGCAAATGCCAAAATACGGGATCTTATTCTCACGCGCATAGCGAACCGCTTCGATTTTGCCCTCAGATCCACGCTCGCCAAAGCCGCCCGGCACCAAAATGCCATGCACATCGCCAAGTTGCTCTGCTGGATCTTTGCCATCTTCAAAGGCATCCGATTCAATCCATTTCAGATTGACCTTCACCTTATTATCGATGCCACCATGATAGAGCGCTTCAATCAAGGATTTATAGGCATCGAGCAATTGCGTATATTTGCCAACGACCGCAATTTCAACATCCCCTTCCGGGTTGTTGATCCGGTCCATAATGCCTTCCCAAATTTCGAAATTGGGCTTCGGCGCCCCATCAATCCCAAAAGCGGCCAGAACCTCATTGTCCAAGCCTTCCGCATGATAAGCCAGCGGCACCTGATAGATACTTTTCACATCCAGCGCTTGGATGACAGCCTCAGGTCGCACATTACAGAATTGGGACAATTTGCGACGCTCACCAGCGGGAATTTCCCGATCACAACGCACAAGCAAGATATTGGGCTGAATACCAATCGAGCGCAATTCTTTGACAGAATGCTGGGTCGGCTTGGTTTTCAACTCACCCGCACTGGGAATATAAGGCATCAGGGTCAGGTGAATATAAATAGCCTGCCCGCGCGGCAATTCATTGCCCAATTGGCGAATGGCTTCAAAGAAAGGCAAAGCCTCAATGTCTCCAACAGTGCCACCAATCTCACACAAAACGAAATCATAGTCTTCATTGCCATCAAGAATGAAATTTTTAATCTCGTCCGTAACATGCGGAATGACCTGAACGGTTCCACCCAGATAATCCCCGCGCCGTTCGCGCGTGATGATATTCTGATAGATCCGTCCGGTTGTAATATTATCCTGCTGATTGGATGGACGACCGGTAAACCGCTCATAATGGCCCAGATCAAGATCTGTTTCCGCGCCATCATCGGTCACAAAACATTCCCCATGTTGGTAGGGAGACATCGTACCGGGATCAACATTGAGATAGGGATCAAGTTTACGCAGCCGAACTGAATAGCCACGTGCCTGTAGAGCCGCCCCAAGAGCCGCAGACGCAAGCCCTTTGCCGAGCGAGGACACCACACCGCCAGTAATGAAAATATATCGCGCCATGGACTCGTAGATTACTTCTCTTTGGTGGAAAATGCCAAATCAATTCCCGAACCATCCAAAAGAAAATTCCGCATTTCGGGGGTAACGCCCCTAAAATTTGGAATTATCCCAAGAAAAGGCCGCATCAATCCCCACTCATCCAGGCTCTTGGCAACCTGGCAAGAATCAATCCAGCGCCATACAATAGAAACCGGCCCCCACAAAGAGCTTGAAACAAGCCTATGAGAGCCGGTTAAATTATCTTGCAATGCCTCACAATCATGAGGCCTTCCCGATCTTATTGGGAGGTTGGAACATCTGGCCCACTCTGGCTGCGCTGCTGCAATTCATCCAGAATGCCATTGCCACCAGAGCCTGTTTGGCCTTGTTCGCCAGACTGTTGCTCGATCTGTGCTGGCACATTATCCAACACATCACTTGGTCTGTCGCTCACACGCGCCAAAAAGCTCAAAATCAGCGAAGTCGCAAAGAAACAAGCAGCCAAAATAGCCGTTGTACGGGTCAACAAGTTAGCAGCACTACGTCCGGTCAAAAAACCGCCGCCGCCGCCACCACCACTGCCACCAATGCCCAAAGCTCCGCCCTCAGAGCGCTGCAACAGGACCACAACAACCAGCGCGGCCACAACAAGCAGGTGGATGACAATAATTACCGATTCCATGCTTTCTACGTCTCTAGTCATAGCGAAATCGCAGTTTTGAGCCATTTTCTCTCAAAACCGCGATCGCATTTTCATTCATCTTTGGCGTCTTCTACAACAAGCCGCCAAAGGTTTCCAGTCTTTCCATGCGATTTTATGCATTTGGGTAAAAGGCAAGCCCCTTACAAGCCCCAAACCCGCAAAGAATACACATAAAAGACAGGCTTATTTATAAGCCGCCATGATGCCAAGGAAATCAGCCGCTTTTAAGCTGGCACCACCAACAAGCGCCCCATCAACATTGGCAACAGACATCAGCTCGGACGCATTGGATGGTTTGACAGATCCACCATAAAGAAGACGCATTGTAGCCCCCTCGTCCCCAAAAGCCTTGCTCAATTCGTCGCGCATACAAGCATGAACGTCTGACACATCTTGCGCGGTTGGCGTCAAACCGGTCCCAATCGCCCAAACAGGCTCATAGGCAATCACGCAATTGGCAGCTGTGGCACCAGCTGGCACAGATCCCGCCAATTGCGCCTTGATCACATCAAGAGTTTCACCGCTTTTGCGCTCGACTTCCGTCTCACCAACGCAGATGATCGCAACCAGATCCTGTGCCCAAACCGCTTCGGCTTTGGCCTTGACCACCTCGTTGCCCTCGCCATGATCGGCGCGGCGCTCTGAATGGCCAACAATGATGGCCACGGCCCCGGCATCGGCAACCATTTGCGCGGACAAATCACCGGTATGGGCACCAGAAACATTAACATGACAATCTTGCGCGCCAATGGCGACAGCGCTATTGCCGGTCACATCTGCAAATTGGGCAATCAGGGTGGCAGGGGGACAAATCATGCTATCCACTTTGGCCGCCAAATCGGCATCATATCCATCCACCAGAGCTTGAAGCTCTGAAACAGCCGCTTTCAGGCCATTCATTTTCCAGTTTCCAGCGACAAGTGGCTTGATAGCAGCGCCCATGGAGCATTCCCCTTCATACAAGTCCATTGAAAAAATCATATGCGCTGCAATATCAAACTTGCCTCTCGGTGACTAGGCTTACAGCCAAATGCAGTGGACCATCGAAGCTTTTTCCTCACATTTTGGTTATAAACCTGAATTCTGCCCTGATTTGTCCCCTCTTTTAAACCAGCAACGCTTGCAGGCGCGCCGCGAGCTTTCTATGATCCGCCAAACTGGAAAGACATCGCTGCGGCGTGACAACAAACCATGCCCCGGATGAAAAGGACATATCCTTCCATGATGGAATTTATGCGCACAATGGCAGCCGGTTGGGTTGCTAAAATTTTTATGGGCCTTTTGGTTCTCAGCTTCGCTGTCTGGGGTATCGCTGATATTTTCAACGGCTTTGGCAGAGGGGCAGTCGCCACCATTGGCGATGCGGAAATTGATGCGCGCGACTATCAGGTCGAGCTGAACAAAGAGTTGAACCTGCTCTCCAATCGTCTGGGACAAACCCTCACCCCAGCCCAATCTGCTTCATTTGGTATTCCCAATCAGGTCTTGGGCCGTATGATTGCCGAAGGCACCCTTGATGATTTGGCAATCAAATATAATGTTGGCCTGTCCAGGGAAGAATTGGCCAAACGCATTTCTGCTGAGCCAAGCTTTCAGGCTCTTGGCCGTTTTGACCGCTCTTACATGCAACAGGTCCTGCGCAGTCTTGGCACCACAGAAGACCGCTATGTCATAAGCCGCGCCGCCTTGGAAGGCCGCCGCCAGATTGGCAGTGGTCTGGCAGGTCTTGCCACGGCACCAAAGGCCAGCCTCAAAATCTTCCATCGCTTTGCCAATGAAAAGCGCTCTGCTGACTATCTGGTGCTTGAAGAAAGCAAATTGCCAGAGATTTCAGAGCCAACAAATACCGAACTGGAAAGCTACTATACTGACAAAAAGCTGGCTTTCCGCGCGCCGGAATACCGCACATTCGAATTGTTGAAACTGGAGCCCGGCGACATTGCCGATGCATCTGCCGTTTCTGATGAAGAGGCAAAAATCGTTTATGAGACCGCAGCAAACCGCTTCCGCAACCCGGAAAAGCGGCGTGTCCAGCAAATTCTCTTCAATTCCGAAGAAGACGCGAAAGCTGCCTCTGACAAAATCAAGGATGGCGCAAGTTTTGATGACATCCTGAGCGAGCGCAACATCACGCAGGAAGATGCGGACTTTGGTCTTCTCACCAAAGCAGAGCTAACAGACCCAGCCGCCGCAGAAGCGGCTTTTGCACTGGACGTTAATAGTGTCTCCGATGTGGTCGATGGACGCTTTGGCAAATTGCTGCTGCGCGTTACCGAAATTCAACCCGAAGCATCCAGACCATTTGAAGAGGTTAAAGACATTCTGAAAGCAGAAGTCGCAGCCGATCGCGCCAATGGTGAAGTGCTGGATATGTTTGACAGCATAGAAGATGAACGCGCAGGCGGTGCAACGCTGAAAGAGATTGCCAACAAATTCAATCTCAAACTGCGACCTGTCTCTTCTATTTCCAATACAGGCGAGTTGAAAAGCGAAGAAACAGTCACCGATCTGCCAGAACAGCAAAAATTGTTGACAGCCGTGTTTGACAGTGATGTCGATTTGGAAACCGATCCAATCGACATCGACAATACCGGCTTTGCCTGGTTCAATGTCACCGACATCACCCCGGCACAAGACCGCCCCCTTACAGAGGTCAAGGCAAAAGTCATTGAGGCTTGGAAAGCCGACAAACGCAGCACCCAATTGACGGATTTGGCGGCCAAGTTGAAAGCAGATCTGGATGGCGGCAAAAGCCTGATTGACATTGCAAGCGAACAGGGAATCGAAGTCAGCAAGGCAACGGACATAACCCGCCAATCGCAAGACAGCGCCTTGCCACAAACAGCCATTGATCAGCTCTTTAACGGCCCTGCTGGATATAGTGCAACAGCAGCAGGTGAGAAGAGCCAGATCCTGCTGAAAGTGACAAATGTTTCAGCCCCGATCTTCAATGCTGATGGTCTTGAGAATGAAGCCCTGAAACAACAGCTGAACCAAAATGCAGAAAATGATCTGCTCTCGCAGCTGGTTGCCGGTCTTCAGCGCGATCTTGGCATCTCGATCAACCAGCCATTGCTGGAACACTTGATCCGCTGATTGGATCAATTCAAAATTTCAACAAGCAAGAAAGCCCGTTTTGGGCTTTCTTTTTATCCAGAATTTTGTACATCTTGACTAGGACATAGGCTCCTAAAGAAACGATCAAAAAACAATCCGGCAGGCAGAGAGCATCATGGATGAAATGAAACCCTTTTTGGCAAAAATCGCCGATGGCGCTTCCCTCTCCCAAAGCGAGGCAGCCAAGGCTTTTGACATCATCATGTCCGGCAAGGCAACACCAAGCCAGATCGGGGCTTTTTTGATGGCCTTGCGCCTGCGTGGCGAAACAGTTGAGGAAATAACCGGCGCGGTCTCACAAATGCGCGCCAAAATGTCAACGGTTGAAGCCCCTGCCAATGCCGTTGATATTGTCGGTACAGGCGGCACAGGCACCAAAACCTATAACATTTCCACATGTGCGGCCATGGTCATGGCAGGCGCTGGCATCCCTGTCGCCAAACATGGCAACAAGGCCCTGTCCTCCCTTTCAGGCTCTGGAGATGTTCTCACCAGTCTTGGGGTTGATCTGGCACAGAACAGCGATGGCGTTGCCCGCTGTATCCGTGACGCCAATATTGGTTTCATGTTTGCACCCAATCATCATGCCGCCATGCGCTTTGTCGGCCCCTCGCGGGTGGAAATGGGCATCAGAACCATTTTCAATCTGCTCGGCCCCCTTTCCAACCCAGCGGGTGTCAAACGCCAATTGATCGGTGTTTTTGACCCCCATTGGCTGATGCCCTTTGCCCAAACCCTGCAAAATCTCAAGTCAGATATGGCATGGATTGTTCATGGTGCAAGCGGACTGGACGAGATTTCCATCACTGGCGAAAGCCAGATCATCCAGCTAAAAGATGGCGAGATCACCCAATTCACTCTTTCACCCAAAGATGTTGATATGCCAGAGGCCACACTGGACGACATTCGCGGTGGTACCGGCGATGAGAATGCCCTTGCTCTGCGCGCTGTACTATCTGGCGAAGCAGGCCCTTATCGAAATATTGTCGTGATGAATGCCGCCGCAGGCCTTTTGATTGGTGACAAGGTTGACACCTATCGCGATGGCATTGCGATGGCGCAGGAAACCATTGACAGCGGAGCGGCCCAAAAAGCTCTGGAAAATCTGGTGCAGGTCTCCAATCAGACATAAATCCCAGCCCATCGAAAACGTCTGAACAACACACAAAGAAGCGCAAACGGATCCCATGGCCGACATTCTGAAAAAAATCGAACTTTACAAACGTGAAGAAGTCAAGGCAGCTCAAGCCAAGGTCTCTTTTGCGGATCTGAAAGCAAAAATTGCGGATCAGGATGACACCCCGCGCGGCTTCTATAAGGCCTTAAAGGCCAAAGTCGATGCAGGACATTATGCCCTGATTGCCGAAATCAAAAAAGCCAGTCCTTCCAAAGGCTTGATTCGCGAAGACTTTAATCCCTCCCATCTGGCCCAAGCCTATGAGAAAGGCGGCGCCGCCTGTTTGTCCGTTCTGACCGACAGCCCAAGTTTTCTGGGTCACCCGGATTTTTTGATTGCAGCCCGCAACGAGGTAAGCCTGCCAGCCCTGCGCAAGGACTTTCTCTATCTGCCCTATCAAGTCTTTGAGGCAAGAGCTTGGGGGGCCGATTGCATTCTCATCATCATGGCATCAGTTACCGATGAAGAGGCAACAGTGCTGGAAGAGACCGCCTTTGAACTGGGCATGGATGTCTTGATCGAAGTGCATGACAAGCAAGAGCTGGATCGCGCCCTTGCCTGCCTGAACTCTCCTTTGCTTGGCATCAACAATCGCAATCTCAAAACCTTTGAAACCAGCCTACAAACAAGTCTGGATCTGGCCCAATATGTGCCAGACGACAAGCTGCTAGTCGGCGAAAGCGGCCTCTTCACCCCCGATGATTTGAAGCGGCTCTCCACAAAAGCCGACATCAACACATTCCTGATTGGGGAAAGTCTAATGCGTCAACAGGATGTGGAACAGGCCACTCGCTCTCTTTTGGGGCTTTGAGTGCCATCACGGATAGGATTTGACCCAAAGCAAGGGCAAGAGCCGCATAAAAGGGCATAAACACCCAATGACATTTGCCCATTGAAGGAGCAACAACCGTGACGCAAGACCGCCTCACCCATCTGGACGAAACCGGCGCGGCCAATATGGTCGATGTCTCACAAAAAGAGCAAACCACCCGCACCGCCTTTGCCCAGGGGGCCGTGCAAATGAAACGCGAAACGCTGGATCTGATCCTGTCTGGCAATGCCAAGAAAGGCGATGTATTGGCAACTGCCCGCATCGCTGGCATCATGGCTGCAAAACGTACCCATGAGCTGATCCCACTCTGCCATCCATTGGGTCTGAGCAAGGTCTCAATCGATATCGAAGCCGACCCTGATCTCCCCGGCCTTACCATCACAGCCATGGCCAAGGTGAGCGGCCAGACAGGCGTCGAAATGGAAGCGCTGACCGCCGCCTCTGTTGCCTGTCTGACCATTTATGACATGGCAAAAGCCGCCGACAAAGGCATGATCCTTAAAGACATTCGCCTTTTGGAAAAGACCGGCGGCAAATCCGGACATTGGAAGGCGGAGCCATAAAATCCGTCTCACAACAATGCATGATCATCAAAAGAAAGGCACCTATCCATGGCCCTGATGAAAGTGGAAGACGCATTAGAAAGCTTGCTTAAAGGCGTAACAAAGACAAAGGCCGAAAACGTCTCCCTTTCAAAAGCAGTTGGTCGCACTTTGGCGCAAGATCTGAAAGCCAACCGCAACCAGCCCCCTTTTGATGCATCCGCCATGGATGGCTATGCGGTTAAAAGCGACAATATCAGGGAACTTCCCACAAAGCTGCAAGTGGTTGGTGAAGTGCCAGCCGGACATTCTTTCCCCGATGAGATCCATAATTGGGAAGCGGTGCGCATTTTTACCGGCGCCCCTGTACCGCAAGGGGCTGATGCCATTCTCATTCAGGAAAATGCAGAACGCGACGGTGCCTTCGTCAATGTGCTGGAGCCGGTCAAAAAGGGCCAATTCATTCGTCCTGCCGGGTTGGATTTTAAAGAAGGGGAAATCACCCTTGAAAAAGGTAGCAGTCTGACCCCACGCAAAGTCGCCCTCGCCGCCTCTATGAATTATGCCCATATCCCGGTTTTGACAAAGCCTAAAGTGGCCATTTTGGCAACCGGTGATGAATTGGTCCCGCCCGGAGCAACACCTGCGCAAGACCAGATCATTTCATCCAACAATTTCGGCGTTGCAGGACAAGCAGAACAGCTGGGGGCACAAACCCTCAATCTTGGCATTGCCAAAGACAACAAAGCCGAGATAGCGGCCAAAATCCAAGAGGCGCAAGATTGGGGCGCTGACATTTTGGTCACCATTGGCGGCGCATCAGTCGGCGATCACGATCTGGTGCAGGATGTTTTAAAAGAAGCAGGCATGGATCTAAACTTCTGGCGCATTGCCATGCGACCCGGCAAACCTTTGATGGCAGGCAAAATCGGCTCGATGCAAGTGATTGGTCTGCCCGGCAATCCGGTTTCTTCCATGGTCTGCGCGCATATTTTCCTGTCTCCACTCATCCGCGCCATGTTGGGCCAAAGCGAACCCCAACCAAGCCATAGAGTGACATTGGCAAGTGATCTGCCAGAAAATGACCAAAGACAGGATTATCTGCGCGCAAAATTGCAAAAAGACGAGCAAAGCGATCAATGGATCGCCCATCCTTTTTCAAAACAGGACAGCGCCATGATGGCCCGCTTTGCAGATGCCGATTGCCTCATTATCCGCCCCCCCTTTGCACCAGCGGCAAAGCAAGGAGAGCGCTGCAAAATCCTGATTCTGTAAAGCACGAACAGACAAAAGGGCGCTTAAAGCGCCCTTTTCATAACCCAACAGAGCGACGAAGCCATGGGCGAGGATTGTTAACCAATTGCTCATCATTGCCCGTTGGCTGATAATAATTGGTCACATCCGGCCAATCGCCACGCTCCAGGCCGGCCCGAACATTGGGATCTTGCACATCAAAGGCGCTCACACCACAACGCACCAGCATTGGCATTTGATCAAGAATATAGGCACCCGTGGCCCGCACCTCTCCTCGATAAGCATAACGCTCTGCCAGCAAGCGCGCAGAAGAGAAGGCACGCCCATCGGAAAAGGCCGGAAAATGCACGGCAATAGAGGCAATCTGATCCAGATAATCACCAAGCAAGGTGACATCCTCTCCGGCATCGACAATCACACCCAGCTTAAAAGACAGCGTGCCATTGGCCAATAAGTCCAAAGCCCGCTCCAGCCCCAAAAAATAGGAGCCATTCGTGGGCAAAGCGGCTTCACTATCCAATATCTGCCAGTCATCAATATGAAAAGCATGTGGCCTATAAAGAGTGGCTTCAGCACCCTGTTTGCTTTGATCCGTCATCATTTCACCCCATTTTACCCCTTGGCCACATGCAGGCCGCATTCTGTTTTGTCCTGACCTTTCCAACGTCCGGCCCGTGCATCTTCACCCTCTTTGACAGGACTGGTGCAAGGTGCGCATCCAATGGATAAAAAGCCTTTTGGAATAAGCGGATGCCCCGGCAAGCTGTGATTGCTCACATAGTCCGCCACATCCTTGGCCAACCAATTGGCCAACGGATTGACCTTGAGCTTGCCTTTGTCATGTTCAAAAATTGCCATCGTGGCACGCTCTGCTGTCTGATAGCGCTTGCGTCCGGTAATCCAGCCAACATAACCATCCATAGCCAAATCAAGCGGCACGGTTTTGCGCATATCACAACAGGCGTCTGCATCACGCATCCACAGCGCCCCAAAGGGGTCTGCTGCTTTCAGCTTGGCCGGATCTGGCGAAATGGAGCGCAAATTGGTCAAGCCAAATTGCGTCTCAATCTGATCGCGATAGGCAAGCGTCTCATCAAAATGCTTGCGCGTATCAACGAACAGAATCGGATAACCAGCATTGATTCCAGACATCAGATGCAACAAGACAACACTATCTGCTCCAAAACTGGAAACAAGCGGCACCGGCCCACCTGTACGGTCCTGATGATCTGACAGCCATTGCAAGATAGCTTGAGGCGATTTGCCTTCAAAATCGGCATTCAACGCCGCAAGTTCATCCTCACTCAACTGGCTGACTTTTGCTTCTAATGGTCCTGACATGGTCCAATGCCTTTCCCATTATGCCGCTTTTGCCGGATAAAGCGCTTCTTTAAAAGGCGCAGGTCCAACCCGGCGATAGGCATCAATAAACGGCTCATCCTCAGAGAGACGCAAACCAAGATAGGTATCAATCACCTTTTCAATGGCATCCGTGACTTCCTCCGCAGGAAATCCACGCCCAAGAATAGCCCCAATAGAGGTATTCTCATCCGCCGATCCGCCAAGCGTGATTTGATAAAGTTCTTCGCCTTTACGATCCACACCAAGAATACCGATATGTCCAACATGATGGTGCCCACAGGCATTGATGCAGCCGGAAATCTTGATTTTCAAGGCACCAATATCCTTTTGCCGCTCAATCGCTCCAAGACGATTGGAAATATCTTGCGAAATCGGGATGGAGCGGGCATTGGCCAAAGCACAATAATCAAGACCCGGGCAGGCAATGATATCGGTCACAAGACCGGCATTGGCTTCTGCCAGATCAGCCGTCACCAAAGCCTGATACAGCGGATAGAGATCAGACTTGGCCACATGGGGCAAAATGATGTTTTGCTCATGGGAAATGCGCAGCTCATCATAACCATATTGCGCGCCCAAATCAGCCACCACATGCATTTGTTTGTCCGTTGCATCGCCCGGCACGCCACCGACGGGCTTTAGGGAAATGGTCACGCAGACATGATCTTTCACTTTATGGGCAAAGGTATTTTGGCTCACCCACTGGCTAAAGCCAGCATCTTGCGCCCGTGTGAGTGCAAGCTTGGACGCTCCCTCCCCATCTTCTTTCAAAGATGGCATAGCGAAATAGTCATTGATCCGGTCAATCTCGGACTGAGGCACCTTCAGAACACTATCCTTGATATTGGCCCATTCTGCTTCAATCGCACTTTTCAGCTCTTCCAAGCCGGTCTCATGCACCAAAATCTTGATACGGGCCTTATATTTGTTATCCCGGCGACCATAGCGGTTATAAACACGCAAGATCGCTTCCAGATAGCTCAGGATATCCTCTTCTGCGATTGAGTCTGCAACCTTCTTGGCAATCATCGGGGTACGCCCCTGCCCGCCACCGACATAAACCGCAAAACCAACGCCACCAGCAGCGCGCTCAACCAATTGCAGTCCGATATCATGTACCTGAATGGCCGCACGGTCCGCCCGCGCCCCATTGATGGCAATTTTAAACTTGCGCGGCAGAAACGTAAATTCTGGATGCAAGCTGGACCATTGGCGAATGATCTCCGCATACACTCTGGGATCAGCAATCTCGTCATGTGCCGCCCCGGCAAAGTGATCGGTGGTCACATTGCGAATGCAGTTGCCCGACGTTTGAATGGCGTGCATTTCCACATCCGCCAATTCTTCCAAAATATCTGGCGTATCCTTCAAACTCGGCCAGTTATATTGCAAATTCTGACGGGTGGTGAAATGGCCATAGCCCCGGTCATATTTGGTCGCAATGTCAGCCAGCTTATGCATTTGACGGCTATTGAGCGTCCCATAGGGAATGGCAACACGCAGCATATAGGCATGAAGCTGCAAATAAAGACCATTCATCAAACGCAATGGCTTGAACTGGTCTTCGGTCAATTCGCCGGACAAACGGCGCTCGACCTGATTGCGAAACTGTGCCACACGCTGGCGCACAAAGTCTGCATCAAACTCATCATAGCGATACATTACACTTCTCCTATGCGTGCCGGCAATCAGCTGGCCTGATCAAATGTCTTGGAAAGCGACAA
Source organism: Cohaesibacter sp. (assembly GCA_025800145.1). GTDB lineage: Bacteria > Pseudomonadota > Alphaproteobacteria > Rhizobiales > Cohaesibacteraceae > Cohaesibacter. Next base: position 26,619 of record JAOXSH010000017.1, on the reverse strand, counting down.
GCCTTCAAATGGCTCAATGGTCGGACCATCCGCCCGAATGCGCTCGCGCAATCGATCCGCAACCAAAGGCGCGTCTTCCTTGGTACGGCTGACGCCAATCACAGCCAAATCAATGACCCCTTGATTGTGCTGCCCCTCAAGCGCGGCCTCGGCCTCTGCTTGCTCTTCATAACAACGCGCTTGCTGCAAATTCTCATCCCAGCGCATAGCAGGCGCCAGAAAGACAACAATTCCGTCCAACAACCGATTGCCGGTAACAACAAACATGCCGATCTCCCAAAATAGTCTCAAAGAAGCAAGAGAACAAATCACACACTGGTCCCATGATTTGCCAAACTTTCCTGATTGTTAGATAGAGACGAAGCGATCAGCCAACAATTGCAGCTTATGGACTTTAAAAAAACAATCCGGTTCAAAATTCACCTTTCGAACAAGACACTCCCGAAAGAGCCCCCAAAACGAATTTGTTCTCCAAATTGCAGCTTTTAAAGAAAACAGAACAGCAAAAAAGCCCAAAAGGGCGAAATGAAATAAGAACATAAAAAGAACAAAGAGAAATTTTACCGCTCGAAAGGCTTTTCAAAGTAAGGCAATTCAGGGCTGCTATGGAAAAAGCAGTCACCGGGCTTTGGCACGATGTGATAAAAAGCTTCATCAAAAGCGATAGACTATGCCACAATCAAAGAAAACATCTTCCAAATAAGCCAATGCATATAACCCCATGACCAGTCCTTTTTCCTCTTCTTTACAAAATGCTCGAATTTTGGTGGTCGATGACGAGCCGGGAATGCGAAATTTTTTGGTCAAAACATTGAAGATGCATTGCCACATGGTGCAAGAAGCTGCCAATGCCAAGGAGGCAACAGACAAACTGGATCAGGAACAATTTGATCTGGTTATTCTGGACAATATCATGCCCGGATTAAGCGGCATTGACTGGTTACAAGAGCAACGCGAAATCGGCTTATTCTCCGATGCCATTTTAATAACGGCTTATGCAGAATTGGAGACCGTGATTGAGGCCTTGCGTGCAGGGGCTGTTGATTTTCTAATCAAACCCTTTCGAGCCAACCAGATTTTAAACGCCGTCTCGCGCTCGCTGGATAATGCAGCCCTGCGCCGCGAAAACAATCTATTGCGTCATGAATTACAGGCAGGCCCCAATATTCTGCGCCAGCAAGATCAATTGGTCGGCTCGTCCCCGCAGATTGCAGAAGTCAAGGACAAGCTCCAACGTTTTGCCAATATTCCATCCAATGTTCTTATCACGGGCGAATCTGGCGTCGGCAAAGAAGTGGCCGCGCGCATGTTACACGCCATCTCAGACAGGGCAGACAAGCCTTTTGTCTATTTATCCTGCGCATCCGGTGCCGTGGAAACCTTTGAAGAAGATCTCTTTGGCAGAGCAGCACATTATGCGCAAGGCCACGGACAAAAAGAAGGCCTGCTGCTATCTGCACAAGGGGGCAGTCTGTTTTTGGACGATGTGGACGAACTCTCAACCCAAGCACAAATTGCGCTATTAAAGGTGATCGAAGCACAAAGGGTCAGACCAATTGGCGCAAGTCGAGACATTCCTCTGGATATCCGCTTCATTTTTGCCACAACCAAACATCTGGAACCAATGGTAGAGGAAGGTTCTTTTCGGCGCGATTTATATTATCGCCTCAATGTCCTGAACCTGCATTTGCCCCCTCTCAAAGATCGCCCCGCAGATATCATGGATTTGACCGAAGTCTTTCTTGATCAAATGAAGAAGGATTTCAATATTGCTCCGCCTGAAATTACCAGCGCAGTCAGAACAAAATTCTTGCGCTATGAATGGCCGGGAAATGTCCGCGAATTGAGAAATCATATCGAGCGCTCCATGATCCATGATGATCTGGAATATGGACTGGAAATTCCATCAGCCCTCACAGAAACCGATACGCTGGCAGCAGTCGAGCGACGCCATATTCTCGATACCCTGCAAGCCTGTAATGGCAACAGAGCAGAAGCCGCCCGCCGCTTGGGCGTCTCTCGCAAAACCATTGACCGCAAATGCCGCTCTTGGGACATATAGATGGGAGATATAGAACAAAATACAAACCCATCAGCCAACATTCACACAGAGATGTCATGAAATCCGTTCGTCTGCGTCTTCTTGTTCTGGCTCTTTTGCCATTGATTGTTTTACTGCCCGGCTTGCTGGCCATCACCATCATGCGCTGGGCGGATAGATATGACGATCTGCTGATTTCAAAAGTCACCAGTGATTTGCGCATTGCAGAACAATATTTACAACGCATCATGGCAGCCCGCGCTGATGAGATAAAAGCCATAGCAGGCTCTGCCAAATTCAAAGAAGCAAACAAAGATAGCCCAGACGCAATGCAACGCTTCCTCTTGCAAAAGCGTCAGGAGCTGGGACTGGATTTTCTCTATATCCGTGATAAGCAAACAGACCCAACATTAAAGGCAAGCAAAGCCCTCATAAACAAGGCGGAACAGGGCCAGCATGTCACCGCACTGGATCTTTATAGCGCCTCAGAGCTGGAGGTCATTGATCCATCGCTCCCGCAACGGGCAAAAATATCCCTCGTCCCCCTGCCGCTCAAAGAAGCAGCAAAGCCCGATCAATTTGAAGACAGGGGCATGGTTCTGCACAGCGCGATAAAAGTCGATATAGGCCAGCAAAGCACTCTGTTGCATGGCGGTCTGTTGCTGAATAACAATCTCGATTTCATCAGCACAATCAATAATCTTGTCTATCAAAGCGAACAGGGAGAAAATGATCGCACCGGCACGGCAACGCTTTTCCTGCATGATATACGCATCAGCACCAATGTAAAACTCTTCAAAAATGTCCTCGCATTGGGCACCAAAGTATCCGCAGAAGTGAAAAATGCGGTTCTGGGCGATGGAAAAAAATGGCTGGACCGGGCCTTCGTGGTCAATGACTGGTATATTTCGGGCTATTTGCCACTGCGCAACAGTCAGGACCAAATCATAGGGATGCTCTATGTCGGATTTCTGGAAGAGCCATTTCAAAAGATCAAGGATACATCTTTCCTCTCCATCTTTATCGCATTCATTGTTGTTGTCGGCATTTCTGTCCCCCTGTTCCTTTGGCTCGCCCAAGGGATTTTCAGCCCCCTTGAAACCATGATCAAAACCATGCGCAAAATCGAAAGCGGAGATTTAAAAGCGCGCATCGGTGGACCACGCACCAAAGATGAAATTGGCGAGGTTGCAGGCCATCTCGACAGCCTTCTGGATCAGGTTCAAGAACGAGACAAGGCCTTAAGGCAATGGGCGGATGAGCTCAATGACAGGGTAACGATACGCACCAGGGAATTACACAATGCCAACAAGGAGCTTGAAGCCACCTATCAAAGGCTGGTCATGTCCGAAAAGCTGGCATCTCTTGGCGAGATTGCAGCAGGCGTGGCTCACGAAATCAACAATCCTGTCGCAGTCATTCAAGGCAATCTGGATGTTTTACGCCTCACCCTTGGCGAAAAATCAGCCGATGTGAAAACCGAAATTGCGCTGATCGACGAGCAAATCAACCGAATCAATATCATTGTTGGAAAATTGCTAAAATTCGCCCGCCCCGATGACTATTCTGGCCTTATAGAACAGATCCAGATCTCAACGGTAATAGAGGATTGCCAAATCCTCGTGCAAAGCTCCTTTCATGAAGCCGATATTGAAGTGGAAACCCAGTTTGACCCAAGCCCGGATGTGCGCATCAATCGCGTGGAATTACAGCAAGTCTTGATCAATCTGATGATCAATGCCAATCACGCACTCCTTGAAAGCGAAGGTTCAAACCGCAAGCTTGATATCTCGGTGCAACCATCCATGCGGCAAGAATGTGAAGGGGTGGAAATCATCATAGCAGACAATGGATGCGGAATTGATCCAACCCGAATCGAAACAATTTTTGCCCCCTTCCAAACCTCAAAACCGGGCAAAGGCACCGGGCTGGGATTGTCTATCAGCAAATCATTGATCGAGCGTGCAGGCGGTTTCATTACCGTATCCAGCCAATTGGGCTGTGGATCACGCTTTTCAATTTGGCTTCCAAAAGCGGACAATTTGTCCAACTGATCAAAGCCCCATCCCATCAAAACTGGACATTTTGTCCCTGTGACATCTTATCGCATATAGAAATACTGGCCAATTTGACTTTAATTTCATTCAACAAAATATAATTAAGTATTTGATTTTAAATAATATTCTACATTGACACATTCAATTGATCCAAGTTTTTATAAAAGCAGAGCTGCACAGCAGCCCATGCTTAGGATCAGAACAGGCCATTTATAGATCTTCAAAAAACAAGCACAGAAAAAGCAAAAAACAAGCCAGCGATCATAAACAGGCCCGTTCTTCCAGTTTTATCACGTTATGGGAGGACTATATTTATGAGTGCAAATACACCACCTGAGGCCAATGGTGGCGCATTCTCATTCCTTATGAAAGAGAATATCGTTGCAAAGCCCAATTTCAATCGCTGGCTGGTCCCACCGGCTTCCATGGCTATTCATCTATGTATCGGCTCTGTTTATGCCTGGTCTGTTTTCAACCCCTCTCTCACCCGTCAATTGGGTGTAGTAACATCGGCAGCAGATGACTGGTCCCTCTCATCCGTTGTCTGGATTTTCTCCGTTGCCATTGTCTGCCTTGGTCTGGCCGCTGCCTTTGGTGGCAAATGGCTAGAAAAAGTCGGCCCCCGTTGCGTTGGCGTTGTTGCGGCCCTGTTGTGGGGCGGCGGCTTCCTCATTGGCTCTGTCGGCATTCTCACCCACCAGCTCTGGCTGGTCTATCTCGGCTATGGTGTGTTTGGCGGTTGTGGTCTTGGCTTTGGCTATGTGTCACCCGTCTCCACCTTGATTCGCTGGTTCCCCGATCGCCGCGGTATGGCAACAGGTATGGCAATCATGGGCTTTGGTGGTGGTGCCATCATTGGCGCGCCATTGAAACAATGGTTGCTGGATTTTTATTCCAAAGCACCAGACTATCTTGGCCCGGAAAGCGCTGTCACATTGATCACCGAAGGCGGCCGCCGCTTTGCTGAAACCGCAACAGGAAAAGTCGAAGTGGTGATTGCCAATGCAGCACAGGCAGCAAATCTTCCCGCTGGCGGAGAAGCTGGTGTCTATAGTGTCGGCACCGGTAATACCGGCGCTGCCGCGACCTTTATGACTTTGGGTATTGTCTATTTCTGCGTTATGATGATTGCCGCTTTTCAGTATCGCGTCCCCGCGCAAGACTGGAAGCCCAAAGGATGGACCCCACCTGTTGCCAAAAGTGGCATGGTGTCTTCCAGCCATGTTCATATTGATCAATCCATGAAAACACGACAATTCTGGCTTCTCTGGATTGTTCTATGCTTCAACGTGACAGCTGGCATTGGTGTAATCGGCGTCGCGAAAACCATGATCAATGAAATTTTCAGCGATCTGGCAATTGTCACAGCCACATTTGCCGGAACCTATGTGTTGATGATTTCAGTCTTCAATATGGTTGGTCGCTTCTTTTGGGCTTCCACATCAGACTTTATCGGTCGCAAAAATACCTATCATTGCTTCTTCATTCTGGGAACGGCTCTCTATCTCTCCATTCCCTATTTCACCACGATAGGCGGAATGCCAGCCCTGATTGGCTTCTATGCAGCAACTATGGTGATTTTCACCATGTATGGCGGTGGTTTTGCAACAATTCCGGCTTATCTGGCCGATATGTTTGGCACCTTGCATGTCGGTGGCATCCATGGGCGTCTTCTAACCGCATGGTCAACCGCTGGCGTCCTTGGCCCCTTTGCCATCACATATCTGCGTGATATTTCCAAAAACAATGCCATCGCAGATCTGGTTGCCAAAATCGACCCTGCCGTCTTTGCAGAAAAATTCGGCGCTCCCATCGAGCAATTGCAAAATCTGGTAGAGGCCAAAACGGTCACCATTTCCAAATTGCTGGAAATCGCTCCGGCAGGAACATTGGACCCGACCTCAAGCCTGTACAACACCACCATGTACACCATGGCAGGCCTGCTGATCATCGCATTCTTTGCAAATCTCATGATCAGACCTGTTGGCGAACACCATCATGTTCACAATACTCACCCGAAATTGGCACCGGGAGAGTGAGAAAAGCTTGCAAAAACGACATCAAATTGATGTTGTGCGGCACAGCTATAATATTTGAATTAAAAACTCAAAAAATAGCTGGAAATCCTCGGGCAAATACGTAATTTCTTTTTATCTATTGCCCGAAAACGGCTGAAAACTAAGCGCATGGAGGCTCTGCTTTCATGCGCTTATGTCTGACATATTCTGTTCCTCGCGATGAGTGAAGTTAAAGGTAAAGCAGATGGCCAAGAAAAACCCGATTGGAAAAAGCTCAAAAGCAGCAGGCGGATGGGGAGCTTTGAAAAGCGTTGGAAATCAGCTCCTTGGCAGCGGCAAACCTGTTTCCGGGGTTCGAATAATGCTCAAGGCCAACCAACCAGACGGGTTTGATTGCCCCGGATGCGCTTGGGGAGATCCCGAACATGGCTCATCTTTCGAATTTTGCGAGAACGGCGTCAAGGCCGTCTCATGGGAAGCCACAAAGGGACGCACCTCGCCCGGGTTTTTCGCCAAATATTCGGTCTCTGAACTGCGTACATGGAGCGATTATGAGCTGGAAAATCAAGGTCGCTTGACCAATCCCATGCGTTATAACGCACAGACAGATCATTATGAGCCCGTCAGCTGGGGTTCCGCTTTTGCAGAAATTGCAAAAGAGCTGAACAGTCTAGAAAGTCCCAATCAGGCCGAATTTTATACATCTGGCCGCGCAAGCAACGAAGCTGCCTTCCTCTACCAAACCTTTGTCCGTCTCTATGGCACAAACAATTTCCCCGATTGTTCCAACATGTGCCACGAAGCCAGCGGTGTTGCGCTGACCGAGTCCATCGGTATTGGCAAAGGCACAGTGCTTTTGGAAGATTTTGAAAAAGCAGATGTCATTTTCGTCGTCGGTCAAAATCCGGGCACAAACCATCCGCGCATGTTGGCCGATTTGCGCAAGGCAACCGAACGCGGCGCACGGGTCATTGTCTTCAATACATTAAAAGAAAAGGGCCTGCATCGTTTCTCAGATCCACAAAAGAAACTGGAAATGATCCGAGGCGGTTCAGGCTCCACCTCAACTGATTATTACCGCCCCTTGCTTGGTGGCGATATGGCAATTTTCCGTGGTATGGCAAAGCTTGTCTTTGCCGCAGAAGACGCAGCACAAGCAGCAGGCAAAGAGCCTGTTCTTGATCATGATTTCATCCGCGACCATTGCTCTGATTTTGAGGCGTATAAAAAGCTCGTTCAAGAGACATCTTGGGAGCATATTGAAAATCAGTCAGGCCTGACCCGTGAGCAAATTGGCGAAGCCGCAGATCTCTATATATCCGCAGATAAAGTGATCACCGCTTGGGCCATGGGCGTCACGCAACATAAGCATTCTGTCCAGACCATCCGCGAAATATCCAGCTTCATGTTTTTGAAGGGCAATATCGGACGCCCCGGTGCAGGCCTATGTCCAGTGCGCGGACATTCCAACGTACAGGGCGACCGCACCGTTGGCATTAACGAAAAAGCCCCCGCTGCCTTGATGGATGCCATGGAAAGGGAACTCGGCGTGCCCATGCCACGCGAGCGCGGACATAATGTGATTGACGCCATTGGCGCCATGATGAGCGGACAGGCCAAAGCCTTTATTGGCCTTGGCGGCAATTTTGCCAGAGCAACCCCGGATAGCCCCCTGATTGCTGATGCCATGTGCAAGCTGAATCTAACGGTCAATATCGCCACCAAGCTTAATCATGGTCATCTCTTGACCGGCAAAGTCTCCTATATTCTGCCTTGCTTGGGTCGAACCGAAATTGACTATAATTCTAAAGGGGAATCACAGCTGGTAACCGTTGAAGATTCCATGTCCATGGTGCATGGCTCTGGCGGCATAAACAAACCAGCATCGGAAGTGCTGAAATCCGAAGTCAAAATCATCTCAGGTATAGCCAATGCAACACTTGGCAATGGCGTGGTTGATTGGCACGCCATGGCCGAAGACAATGACAAGATCCGCGATCTGATTGCCAGGGTGCTGCCAATGTTTGGCGATTATAATGCCCAAATCCGCAAACCGCGCGGCTTCCGCTTGCGCAATTCTGCCGCTGAACGGGAATGGAATACACCATCTGGCAAAGCAACCTTCTCAACCGATGATCTGCCCGAACAAACCGAATGGCAGCGCAATCAAAAGGATGACCAAACATTCATTTTGCAGACCTTCCGCTCTCACGATCAATATAACACCACAGTCTATGGTCTGGATGACCGTTATCGTGGGGTTTATGGAGAACGAGAGGTGGTCTTCATCAATCCCGAGGATATGAAAAAACTGGGTTTCAAAGCCGGAGACAGGGTCGATATCATTGGCTGTTATGATGATGGAATTGAGCGCATTGCCCACAATTTCATGCTGGTAAGCTACGACATCCCTTATGGCTGTGTGGCGGGATATTACCCGGAACTCAATATTCTTGTTCCCCACCAGACCTTTGGCGATAAAAGCTTCACCCCAGCGTCCAAATCTGTCGAAGTCAGATTTCGTCTGTCATCGAAATGAATGATCAAGAAATCATATTAGAGCTGATCGATCAGCTTTTGAAAAGCGTGGAGACAGAGCTGTCTCCACTCTCAGCTGCCATTATATTGGCAACAGATCTGAACATCGCCAATGACAGCAGGGATTTTGCCAAAAAATTTGGCTTGGCCCACGCTTTGGTGATCCGTGAATGCGTCAATTTAGAGGAAGAGGTTGGGGCCATTTCCATCGTCAAACGCGATGACCGAACCCAACGCCTCTATTATCAGCTCACAGACCTTGGCAAGGAATGGGCGAACTTGGTCAGCAACCCAAATTCCGCAGCTTGAAGCCTCTTTTGAATCACTTGTCTATTTGGTCAAAGCTATCAAACAGGCTTTAAGCGCTGCAACCGCCAACAGCATATCCTGACGGGTTTCATTATTATATTTGATGCCTTCAATCGCAGCGCTGATAAAATCCGAAAGGGCCCTTGGCGTCGTGCCCTGACAGGCCAATTGCTCCTGCCAAGGCATAAAAAGCGCTGCAATATCGTCTTGAAAAACAAGTCTGGCCTCTTCGACAGCAGCCCTGCCCGCCGCATTATAGCCTCGCTCAAGCTGTGCGGCTTCTTCAGAACTGTTTAAAAAATCCCACGGCACAACCGCAAAATAATGCAACAGAATATCCAGCTTCTGATCAAGACCATCACTATCACCCCATTCGGTTAGAATGTTCTGCCACAATTCATCAACATAAAACAGAATGGCGCCTCTCAACACAGCATCTGTATTGGCAAATGTGTTGTAAACCGTCTGGCGCGTCACACCGGCCTCACCGGCAACATCGCTCATCGTGGTCCGGCGCACCCCTTTGCTCACATACATGCGTATCGCCGCTGCAGCGATGCTTTTTTCTCGCTCATTCATCGTTCAACACTTATACAAAATGCCTTTCATTGTAAAATAGACAGAGCAAATCGCAAGACACATATCTCATAAAGTCAAGGTTTGACAATCCATGAAAAACAAGCAGCTATGTCCTGATCAATATAATCATACTTATGGCTTTGTCTGCCCTTGGATTGCAGGCTTGCGCCAATTTAGGTGGCAGTCATAGCTCCTATCTGATCCGTATCGCCAAAAAGACAATCCTCATAGATCCTGTCTTTGAAAATGCCGGCCCGTTTTTTTTCATGGCCAACCGCTTTCAGCCCGCCATATTGACCCGCGCCGATTTGCCGCCTGTCGATTATGTGCTGATTTCCCACGATCATTATGATCATCTGGAAGATGCCACAATCAAACATATTGACGGGTTGAGCGCCCTGGTCCAGACCACATTGCGGCAACAGCCGACATGCGGCTCAGCGTTTGTGTTCCGTGGCCATCGTGGTGACCGGATCAAACTGCTGATGTGGGATGGACAGGGTTTTTACCTCTATCACAAGGTTCTTGAGCGAGGTCGTTTCCACTGGCCATCTGTTTCAGATGGTACTGCTCGCTTGACTTCAGCGCACTTGGCCATGCCCTGGGAGGGTATAGACTGCCTCGTCCGTCCTGGACATCGCCGCCGCGCAGACATGCTTGAACAGCCATCGAATATCCCAGGATATGCCGTAGATGCCTTTGGTTTTATCGGTCAAATCAGATATAATAGGAATATGAGCCAACCATCTTCTTCCTTGCCTGATGATATGGAATCCTTACATGCCATCATTGAAGCACAGGCATAAGAATTGCGCTCTCAGGATAGCCTGATCGAGAAGCTCACTGCCGAGCTTGCAGTTCTCCGACGGTCCCGTTTTGGTAAATCATCCGAGAAGATCAAGCGCACCATTGAACAGCTTGAATTGGCCTTGGAAGATATCGAAGCCGCAGCTGCTGAAGATGCATCATCGTCTACCTCAATAGAGGTTAAGAAGAAGGCCAGAGGCAAAATAAACCGTTTCACAAGCCTTTGCCGGATCATTTGCCACGCCAAACAATCACCCACGAGGCAATCTGCCAGTGTCCTGTCTGTGGTGGTTCTGACTTCATCGGCAATGGCGAGACTGTGACCGAGATACTGGACTATGGTATCAGCCTGCTTCAAGGTGGTGCGCCATGTCCAGCCCCGCTTTATCTGCAAAGGATGTGATACCAATATCAAGGGTGAGATGCCCCTCCTTACCCATTGAGCGGGGCAAAACCAAACCGGCAGGCTCTGGACTTATGTACGGGATGGTCGGCCCTATGGCGACACCACGCCGCCCACAATTTGCTACTTCTATAGTCCGGATCGAAAAGGTGAGCATCCGCAACACCACCTCAAGGACTTCAAAGGCGGCCTGCATGGCCCATGTAAGACGCAAATTCTATGATCTGACGGCAACAAAGGGGTCACCTCGAATTGCAGAGGAGGCCCTCAATCGGATCAGAGATCTCTACAACATCGAGAGAGAAATCCGCGGTTCGCCAACGGATACCCGCTATTCTGCGCGACAAGAAAAATCCAAGCCGATCTTTGACGATCTGCATCATTGGCTGCAGCCTCAACTTGCTAAGCTGCCCGGAAAATCCAATACCGCCGGAGCAATCCGATATGCCCTCATGAGATGGCAGGCCCTTGGCTGTTTTCTAGATGATGGAAGCATCGAGACCGACAACAATGCGGCCGAGCAGGCCATTCGCCCCATCGCTTTAGGGCGCAAGAACTGGCTTTTTGCCGGATCGGATAAGGGTGATGAACGGTTCGCCAGCATTCTCTCTCATCAAGACTGCAAAAATCAACGGTCTTGATCCAGAAGCCTATTTGCGCGATATTCTAACCCGCATCACTGATCATCCTATCAATCGGATTGATGAGCTTCTGCCTTGGAATGTTATAGCACAGGACCCAAATTGTGAGTATAGATAATAAACTTGATGCTGCCAGGCTCCGCATAACACTGCGTGATCTCGATCATGCCCCTTGGAGGGAAGTTGATGTTCCTTTATCGATGACCCTCAAAGGATTGCATGACACAATCCAGGCGACCTTTTTATGGTTCGACTATCATCTTTGGGAATTCGAGATCAATGACCGCCGCTATGGCTTGCCGCTCGAAGAGGATGATTTTTGGTACGAAGATGAAAAAACTTACAACGCCAAAACAACGCGCCTTGCAAAGCTGCTGGATGGAGAAATCACCGAATTCTCTTATGTTTATGATATGGGTGACTATTGGCAACATAGCGTTGAAGTGATCAAGCTATTTGAAGCACCTATCGGATCGCGGTTACCATCATTCCTGACAGGAAAATGGCGCACTCCACCTGAAGATGTTGGCGGCACGGGCGGATTTGAAATATTCCTAGAAGCAATGACCGATCCTCACCACGAAGAACACAAACAGGTGCTCGAATGGTATGGAAAAATCTTCGATCCAGAAGATATAGACCCGGAAGGTATCAACGCTTGGATGAAACGACTTGCAAATCGTCGTAGACCCAAAAAATAGCCGCAAAGCAACGTCACTGGACGTGTGTGGACGCCCCTGCGAATGCAAGCAAAATCTCGTATCGATGTGAACAATTTGGTCAGATACTGACATGTGTCCGGCCTCTCTGTGCGACCTTTCATCGCCACGGGCCCATATGGGAGTCTGCAGATCAATTCCAATATGCTAATACCAACGGCACGAAAGATTACCCCATAAAACCGGCCTTCGGTGCCTTGAAATGGCTCACTGAGCTGCGTTGTCTTTCTAGGGCGCGCCTCATTGAATTGCCTTGACAATTCAATGCAAAAGGTTCGCATCAAAAAAGAAAATGCCCCGGCATTGTCCGATCGAGCCGACGCCTTGCCAGTAAACCATTTCAAAGCATCCTATGGGGCAATCTTTTATGCCGTTGGTATAATACGAACGCCCGCATCGAAAAGAGGCACTTTTTGAGATTTTGAAAACCTCAAAAAATTCCATAATCTTTCTTATAGGACTCACCTTTTGATGGATAAAGCGTAATAGAAATCAAGGCATAGAGAGCTTACCTTGCCTGCTATCACGTATGCCGGCTGCAAATCTGGCCGCTTTGCACCTTGATCCAAACAGAGATTATCTCACCAGCCGCAAGGCTTCATTGCTGATAATGCTGGAAATTTTCTTGCCCGCTGCTGCAATGTCTTGAGGTGAGCTGACATTAAAGACATTCTTTTCACCGCCAGCACATTTGACCATATTCTTTTGAATATTTGGTTTGAGCGTGTTGCCGATGAAACGATAGCGGGCATCATTTTGCCTATCAATGACATAATCAGTCAGCATCACAATGATATTGTGTTCTTTTTTATGCAATACAGAACAGCCATCCTCTTCCATTCCCTGAATATATTCATACGAATGCGCGCGATACCTTGGCCAACTATGTTTGAAATTACGATCATAGACTGCCCCATTTTGTTTTCCATTGCGCCGAACCGGAATTTGCGCTGAATTCTCAACCCCATCAGTAACAATAACAGTATATGTCTTGCGGCTATGTTCTGACAAACCAGAACCACCATTAGAGGTTGTGTTTGCCAGTTGCTTTAGCGAATGGATTAAATTGCTTCCCCCTTGCATATTGCTTGGGCTGATATCCAATTGCCTACTTTTACGGATTGCCTTGGCCAAATCGCTCGACGCAGGCATAATTGATTGTAAGCTATTACTGAACGTATAAAGGGAAACCTGAAATTGACCAGAAAATGTACTGTTTTTCTGAAAGGTTCTGACCATATTTTTTACAGATTCTCGAACGACATCAATGCGCAAGGAAGCAGTCTTGTGTCTTTTATTCTGGGCAACCGTACTATGCCATCTTCCTCTATAATCAAAATGACATGCGAAAGTGCAGCCATATTTTCTTTGTAACTTCTTTTGATCTAATTTACTTGCCCCAATGCCCATAGAGCCGGAAATATCGACAATGAAATTGATCTGCAAATAGCCCGGCAAGCTGTTGCTGGCGCTGGAGGTGTTGGAAATGGGCAGGCTATCCACATGAAGAAATTTCGAAAAATAGGTCTTGGACTGAGCCGTATAATTGACAGACAGATCAATTTTGAACTTTTCCTGTCCAACATTGATGTCCAGATTGTCAACATTGACATCTTTAAGGCCAACCGTGTTGGCCCGGAAAATTTCTCTGGCCTGTTTGATAGCAATTTTTGACCATTGTGCCTTGGTCGCTCTGGGATTTTCGGCCAGATAATTGCTCGCGGCCCGCACACCGGCCAGCGCGGCCACATCTGCCGCATCATTGAGATTCATTTTATTGTTAGAAGCACGGGCATAATCAACGGCCGCCGCGCCAAGCGCGACAATGGGCAACAGAGCCAGAGCAAAGATAACGGCAACAACGCCATTTTCATCATCGTGAAAGTCTTTTACGCGCTCTGAAAAATTTTTGCCCCAGTCATTCATCTTCCCATACCCATAATATTGTGACGCTCCACTTTGTTAACACATTGTTATAGTTTGTAAATATTGAACAAGCGTTAAGATTTGGACCGATTGGGCAAGAGACCTTACGGCTGGATTTCCTTTTTTCTTTTGTGGTTAACAAAACCTGAAATTTTATCGGAACTGCGCCATTAAAGGATTAAAGCTGCTCAAAAAAGCCTCTTCTATCAAATGCAAGGTGTCCGAGCCGCCCAGCCAATCCGCACAGCCCAGATAAAAAGACGTCACCGCATCCAGCCCTTCCACGGGGCGCCAGACAAGATCGGCATTTTCCTTGCAAATGATGTCAGCAATCAGCGCATTGTTAAAAGACAGCAAATCCAGCACGGGCAGCATTTTCATGGCAAAACTGGCAAAAGGCGATTGCAGCACCGTTTTTGTGCGGACCCTGTGCTTTTGAAACAGATCCATATAATATTGATAAGAGGGATCAGCCCGCGAGGGTGAGGCGATCCGATAGCCCGACAAAGCATGCAAAGGCACGATCTCATAGTCTGCCAACGCATGATGGGTGGGCATAACGCAGACTTGCGGCACTTCGGCCAATTTGGTGTTCAAAATATTGGAATGCTGCAAAGGCTGGGTATGGAAGGCAAAATCCACATTGCCCCTGGCCACAGCCTCAATCATATTCACCAATGGCAGGGAATTAACATAAAAGGTCGCATCTTCGTGACGCTGGTGAATATAAGCCAGCAAAATGGGCAAAATCTCATTGGTAAAAGACATGCTGGCTGAAAGCCGAATGGTGGAGAGAATTTGGGTCTGGCTATAGCTGAGTTGCATCTGCAGCTTGTCAATTTTATGCAGCAAATCCACCGCATCATCGCGCAAAGTTTCGGCCCGCGCACTTGGAAAAATGGCCCCATTGCGCCGAATGAAAAGCGGCACGCCAATGGTTTCTTCCAATTGCTTGATCAATTGACTAACCGCTGGCTGGGAAATGCCCAATTCCGTGGCCGCCGCTGACATGGAGCCATGGGTGATGACCGCAGAAAAAGCCTCAATATGCTTCAGGCGGCTGATTTTGGTCTGCTTGGTTTTTTTATTCACGCCCCTGCCCTAACTCGCCTCGTCTCTATCAAAAAGGGAAGACACCCATTATACCAACGGCATCTTCCCTTTTAAAGACCATCACGCTTTGTTAGAGCCGATTATTCAAAGGCCCAGATTATTCAAAGGCCCAGATTACTCAAAGGCCCAGATCACTCAAAGACAATGCGCGGCATCGCATCCAACAAGCTCTTGGTATAGTCATCCTTTGGAGTGGTCAATACCTCGGCACAAGGCCCTGCTTCCATCACCTTGCCTGACTTCATCACCAGCACCCGGTCGCACATTTGGCGCACCACGGCCAGATCGTGACTGACAAACAGCATGGTCAGGCCCAGCTCGTCTTGCAAATCCTTTAGCAAATTCAGCAATTCTGCCTGCACGGTCACATCCAGTGCCGAGGTTGGCTCGTCGCAGAAAATGAAATCAGGACGGAAAGACAAAGCCCGTGCAATACCGATCCGCTGGCGCTCGCCACCGGAAAAAGCATGGGGCATTTTGCTGGCATCCGAGCGAGACAAACCCACAAGCTCCAGCAAATCCCCTGCCAGCTCTCTGGCAGCTGAGCCGCTCAACAGCCCGTTAGATTGCAAGGCATAAGTGATATTGTTGCCTGCACTCATGCGCGGATTGAGCGAGGAATAGGGATCCTGAAAGATACATTGCAAAGACATGCAATGGGCCAATCTGTCCTTACGACTGGTCAGCTCGGCAATATTGCGCCCCTTATAGAGGATTTCATGCCCCGGATCCGATTCATGCAGGCCCAAAATGATGCGGCCAATGGTGGATTTACCAGAGCCGGATTCGCCTACAATGCCCAAGGTCTCGCCGCTATAGACATCGAAGGAGACATCATCCAGCGCCTTGAACGGAGAAGCGGAAGTGAAAATGCCCGCCTCACTGACAAAAGTCTTGGAGATATTACGCACTTTAAGCAAAGGCTCGCCCTTGGGGATGGTCTGATCGGTTTTATGTTCCATCAGATAGGCCAAGGCCCGTGTCCGATCCTTGACATTGCCAAGGCCGGGCACCGCAAAGCGCTCCACATAATGATCGATCCGTGGAATGGAGGCCATAAGCTCGCGGCTATAGTCCTCTTTTGGCTCGGTCAAAATCTGGCGGGTTGGGCCATGTTCCACCAGCTCGCCATAGCGCAGCACATAAACATAATCGCACATATTGGCGACCACGCTCATATCGTGGGTTATCAGAATGATGGCGATATTGTCTTGCTTGGCAAGGCTGCGCAGGGTCTCCAGAACCGCCTTTTGCACCGTCACATCCAATGCCGTGGTTGGCTCGTCAGCAATGATCAGATCCGGCTTTGCCGAAATGGCAATGGCAAAGACAATACGCTGACACAAACCACCGGACAATTGATGGGGATATTTGCTCAAGCGGTCTTCGGCATAAGGCACCTCGGCCTTTTCCAAAAGGCTGATGGCATAATCGCGTGCGTCATCTCCGCGCTTCTCGGTATTGGCTTCAATCGCCTCAATCAATTGCTCACCAATGGTCAGAACCGGATTGAGCGCTGTCATTGGATTTTGATAGATATAGCCGATTTTCTTGCCACGAATGGCGTCATAGCCCTCTTCCAAAAGACCGGAAATGACCGCACCATCCAGCGTCACAGAGCCGGTTTCGATAATGGCATTGTCATCCAGCAAGCCAAGGGATGCCTTGCCAATGGTTGATTTCCCGGCTCCCGATTCACCCACAATGCCAACAATCTGGCCTGGTGCGATATCAATGGACAGCTTTTTCAAAGCCCGGAAAATTTCGCCCTCTTCCATTGGATAGGCAATGGTCAGATCGGAGACTTTCATCAGGCTCTGGGGGCCTGCGGTCTGGTCAACAGACTTTGTTTCAGACTGTGTCATAGCCCTTTACTCCTTTCCGCGCAGATATGGGTTTGCATGATCACGAATGCGGTCAGCAACAACATTGATACAAAGAACCATCGCCACCAGCACAAGACCGGGAAAAATGCTGATCCACCATTTGCCGGACAACAGATAGTCATTGCCATTGGCAATCAAAAGACCAAGGGATGGCTCGGTGATCGGAACGCCAACCCCAAGGAAAGACAGGGTTGCCTCTGCGGTGATTGCCCCGGAAATGGCCATGGGCAACACCACCAGAACCGGCGAAATGGAATTGGGCAACAAAAAGCGCAGCATGATGCGCAAATTGCCAATGCCAGCCAGACGTGCGGCATCAATATATTCTTTCTTCATCTCTGATAGGGCAACAGAGCGCACAAGCCGCGCCTTACTGGCCCACGCCCCGATGATCAGAGCATAAATCACCTTGTCCACCCCGGTGC
Source organism: Cohaesibacter sp. (assembly GCA_025800145.1). GTDB lineage: Bacteria > Pseudomonadota > Alphaproteobacteria > Rhizobiales > Cohaesibacteraceae > Cohaesibacter. Next base: position 9,157 of record JAOXSH010000017.1, on the reverse strand, counting down.
CGAACATAGCCAGCAACATCAGCGCCAGCAAAATGCCGGGGAAACTCATTTTCAGATCAACCGAACGCATGATCACGGTTTCCACCCAACCGCGCTTCATGGCGGCCAACAGGCCAAGGAAAACCCCAAGACCAGAGCCCACAATCACGGCAACAAAGGAGACAAACAGCGAAATGCGCAGGCCATACATAACGGCAGAGAGAATATCACGCCCCAGAGCGTCGGTGCCCAGCCAGCTTGTCTGGCCGGTGCCCAACTGGGACATGGGCGGAAGCAGACCATCCAGAATATCAAGCTGGGTCTGGTCATAGGGATTTTGTGGCGCTAACAGCGGTGCGAAAAATGCAACCAACAGGAAAAATGTAATTCCGATCAATCCTGCAATCGCAATCGGATGGCCCCGGAAAGCTTTCCAGATCTTTTCAAGCCTGGTCGGATCTTGCTTTGACATGATGCGTATCCTTCGTGCGATTATTTATAGCGGATTCTTGGATCAAGCAGGGCGTAGAGAACATCCACCACAAAATTGATTGTAACGAACATCAGCGTGATGCCGATCAAATAGGCCACAACAACGGGGCGGTCGGCATGATGAATGGAATCCAGCAGCAATTTGCCAATGCCGGGCCAAGAGAAAACGGTTTCTGTCACAGTAGAGAAGGCAATCAGGCCGCCCAGCTCCAGACCGGTAATGGTGACAATCGGCAACAGAATATTGCGCAGCAAATGGCGTCTGATGCGGCGCATTTTCGAAATGCCTTTTGCCCGCGCAAAGGTCATATAATCCTGATACATCACCTCTTGCGTGCCCGATCGTGACAGGCGCGTCTGCATACAGATTTTATAGATGGCCAGATTGACCGCAGGCAAAAGCATATGGGAGAAACCATCCCAATTGAGGAAGGAAACCGGAATGCCAAACAAATCTGTGGTGTCGCCACGGCCAGAGGCAGGCAGGATTTTCAGCCACACAGAACAGAGCAAAATCAGCAGCAAGGCTTGCCAGAAATTGGGAATGGAATAGCCAACCGTTGTCAGAAAGCTGATGCTTTTGGTGGCTTTTTTCTCCCGGTTCAGACCGGAGTAAATCCCCATCGGAATGCCCAATATCAGCCCCATGCTAATGGCAAGGACGGCCACTTCCAGCGTGGCGGGCAAGCGCTCCAGAATCAAATCCAGAACAGGACGATTATAAACAAAAGAAACCCCAAAGTCCCCTTTGGCAATATTGGATAGAAAAACCAGATATTGCGTGATAAGAGGCTTGTCTACCCCCAGTTCGCGGGCCAGAGCCTGACGATCTTCCTCGGTAAAATCATCGCCAGCCAAAACCGCAACCGGATCACTGACAACATACATGCCTGCAAAGACCAGAACAGACATAATCAGGACAAGAACAGAACTCTGCCCAAGGCGTCTGAGGATAAAACTCAGCATGGTTTCATTCCTTGTTTAAAGAAGGGGCGAAACAAGCCCGAAAAAGGGTTATTTCGCCCCGTATTGCAACATCAAGAGGAGAAGCAGGCCGGGCAATGGGAACCCGGCTTGCTTTATCGGGGACTATTTTTTCTTGACCATTGCAGCATGAGTACGCTCGTCCTGACGACCTGTAATTTCAAGGTCAGAGCGGTGTGCCCAGATTGTGTGCTGATAGTAAAGCGGGATGGCAGGCAAATCTTTCATGGCCTGTGTCATCGCATCCTTTACAAAGGCATCAGACTTTTTCTCGTCGGTTTCCACGGCCCATGCCTTGATTGCCTTATCAAAGACAGGGTTGGAATAGTTGGAATAGTTGGACGATCCCAGACCCAGCTTCTTGTCACGAGAGGCAAGGGCGAAAGAAATCATCTGAGCCGGGCCTTGTGGATGGCCCCAGCCATACATGAAGGTGCCCATTTCGCGGTTTTTACGGGCTTTGGCAAAGACGGACCATGGCTGGGTTTTCAGTGAAATCTTGATGCCGATACGGGACAGATATTGTGTCACAGCCTGAGCAACGCGCGAGCCATTGGCATAGCGATCACTTGGGGCAAACAGGCTCAGTTCAAAGCCTTTTGGATAGCCAGCTTCGGCCAGCAATTCCTTAGCCTTTGCCGGATCAAATTCCAGCTCTGGCAATTCCGGTGCGCCTTTGCGATATTTGGGTGCCAGCTGGTTGGCAATGGTGGCATTGCCACGGAACAGGCGGTCAACAATGGCCTTGCGGTTGATCGCCATGGACATGGCCTGACGCACCCGAATGTCAGAGAGCGGATTGCCCGGCTTGTCTGCACTGACGCCTGGTGCGCCCTCTTTATTCACATCCAAAACCAGGAAAATGGTCCGCCAGGACGGCACTGAGGTGAAACTGAATTGCTCATTATTATTCAGTGCATCCAAATCTTCTGTGGTTGGGTTTTCGATCAGATCGAAATCCCCGGCCAAAAGGCCTGCAAGACGGGCACCGGCATTGGAGATAGAACGGATGGTGATGTCTTCCCATGCACCTTTTTCGCCCCAATAAGCGTCGTTGCGCACCAGCTTGGCAGAGCCGGATTTGTCAAAGCTGACCAACTTGTAAGGGCCGGTGCCGATGGAGGCTTTGGCCGCATCAAACTGATCGCGCTTTGGATAATTGGTAATGCCGCAATCGCCCTTGTCATCATATTTGATAGCGCCTTCTGGTGTTGTGGCACCAGAAGCGGACAGAATGGACAGGAATTTCATTTTCTGGGTCCAGAGTGGATAAGGCGCTTTCATATGGAAATGCACCACATGATCGCCCTCGGCAACCACATCTTTGATTGGGCCCATGGAAGAGGTGAGCAAATTGCGCTTGCCATCGATGCGATGCATCATGCGGCAAGAGCTATAGACCACATCGCGCGCGGTGAAATCAGCCCCATTATGGAATTTGATGCCTTCGCGCAATTTTACGGTCAGGGTCAGGGGAGCCGTCCAGCTCCAGCTTTCAGCCAGCAACGGGCTGTCGTCATGATTGACCAAAGATTCATAAACATGTTCCTTCAAAGACGCAGTTGGTGCGCCACCAAAGGGATAGGGATCCATGGATCGAGGGGCAGAGGAATAAGCCATTTTCAGGCTATCGGCCTGTATCGGGGCAGTGCCAAGGGCCATCAGCCCCACCATCGTTACCAGAGTATATTTGCTCACTGTCATTGAAATCTCCCACTGAATAAGGCCCTGAAAAGGGGGCCTGATTTTTTATATGTCCTACTTTTCAGGAAAAATTGATGATCATTAAAACCAGCCCTTTACCTTAGCTGGCCTGTTTTTTAGCGCAGCATAGTGGCCTCGATAAAGGCTTTCACCTCATCGATAACAGCCGCACAATCCTGTTGCACTTTGGCGAAATTCTCATTTCTTTCGCGCGTTGCTTCATTCATATAAAGGTCGCGCCGCAATTCCACTTGCAGGATATGCTGCTCGATTTCAGGCCAGCCATAGCGTAAGGTGATTTCGCCGCCGCGAAAGCGCTTGTTGACGCCCACATCATAGCCAAGGCTGGCAAAGGCTTCTCCGACCTTTTCCGCCAGGGCTTGCGAGCAGCTCTCGCCGTCGCGCGTGCCAATATCGATTTGCGGGCGCTCCGCTCCGCCACGCAAAACGCTGTCAAATTGTGTCATGGAATGGCAATCAATGATATAGGCACAGCCAAAGTGTTCATGAATGCGATTGATCATGCTGGTCATGGCCTGATGATAAGGCGTATGACAGCGCGCCAGACGTTCCTTGGCCTCTTTCAAGGTCAATTTGCGCTGATATATCTCTTTTTCATTGCTAATCGCCCAAAAAAGCGTTGTGCCGGTTTTGGCCGCTGTTGGCTGCAAACGGCCATACCACGCCTCTTCGTCTTCCAGCATCGCCCCGTCAATATCATGCTGATGGCGGTTCACATCCAGATAAGCGCGAGGAAAATTGGCCTTGATGGAAGCAAGACCCAGTTCATTGCCGCGGCCAAACAATTCATCAACATATTTATCGGATGGGAAATCGATCTCGGAATAGCTCAGAGCCGGATCATAGCCAAAATCATCGGGATAGACATCGCCACTGTGAGGGAAAGAGAGCATCAAGGGACTGACCAGCTGATCGGGTTGATGAAGGGTCAGAGAATCCTGTTTCTGTCCCTGTGAGATGACATGATATGACTTATGCACCATTTGCTCTACCTGTTATGTCGGGCCTGAAATCAGAGCGGGGGTCCGATCTGCCCGGTTGCCATAAAGACCATCATCGGCCTTTTTGCATGGAATTAAACCAATGCTAACCATTTCAAACAGGCTCGCAATCTTATTGTCGAAGCTTCTTGCTCCATAAGTTTTGCTTATAAATTTGTATCAAAAATCATTATTTTGTAATTGCTTTAGTTACGAGCTCCTCCTTTCATGCATGGGCCAAAAGCGCCGGGATCGGGGCTTTTGGCCTCTTTGTTGGGCAAAGATATGATCCAAATGCATGATTTTTTAGGGATGTGCGACATAGCAGCCCCTAACAATAACAGGATTTACAGATCAGCCATGGATATTTGCATCCTTCATATCGGTCATCGCAGTGCTGGCGATACGCCCTCTATCCCCCCCTCTCCCGACCGGTTTCAGGCGGCCATCTCTCCTTGGTTGCCAGAGGCCAAATGGCATGTCACCAGCGCCGTCAATGATCCCTTACCAAAGGCAGAGAATTATGATGGCTATTTGATCACCGGCGGCAAATATTCGGTGTTTGAGCAATATGACTGGCAGGACAGATTGCTGGCCTTCATTCGCGAATTGGACGAAAAAGCCATTCCATTGGTCGGCATTTGCTATGGCCATCAGGCCATTGCCACTGCTTTGGGCGGCAAGACGGAACGCTCCGATAAGGGCTGGGGTATTGGTCTGATGGATATTTCGCTCAAGGATCGCCCAAACTGGTTGCAAGCGCCCCAGCGCGCTTTGATGCTCCACTCCATGCATCAGGATCAGGTCAGCAAAATGCCGCAAGGGGCCAAATTGTTTTTGGCCAGTGATTTCTGCCCCATTGGCGGCTTTTACAAGGACAAAACCTATCTGGCCATCCAGCAGCACCCCGATTTCACCCCAGAGGTTAATCGCCATCTGATTGAAAAACGCTATGAGCGCATTGGCGCAGAGCGGGCAGATAAAGCTTTGAAAAGTCTGCAAGAACGCGATGACACGCCCATTGCCGCACAATGGATTGCCGATTTTCTGCGCGACAGCATCGCCCCATAATACCAACGGCATGAAAGATTGACTCATAGGATGCCTTGAAATGGTTTACTGGTAAGGCGTCGGCTCGATCGGACAATGCCGGGGCATTTTCTTTTTTGATGCGAACCTTTTGCATTGAATTGTCAAGACAATTCAATGAGGCGCGCCCTAGTTTGATGCGAACCTTTTGCATTGACTTGTCAAGACAATTCAATGAGGCGCGCCCTAGAAAGACAACGCAGCTCAGTGAGCCATTTCAAAGCACCAAAGGCCGGTTTTGAAGAGGGCGTAGCCCTTCGAAAGCAGCTTTTTGACAATGCCCGTTATTGGCGCGAAGGGTTGGAAAAGCTGGGATTTGATTTGTTGCCCGGTACCCATCCGATCATTCCGGTTATGTTGGGCGAGGATGTTCTGATCACAGGGGCAGGGCCAATTGGCATTATGGCTGCGGCGGTGGCGCGCCATGCGGGTGCACGCAATGTAGTCATGACCGATGTCAATGATGATCGGCTGAAGCTTGCCGAGCATGTTGTGCCTAATCTTCGCCCTTTGAATGTTGCCAAAGAAGAGTTGAACGATGTCATTGATGAGCTTGATTTGAAAGAGGGCTTTGATGTGGGGTTGGAAATGTCCGGCAACCAACAGGCGCTTGATCAAATGGTGGAAGCTTTGGTTATGGGCGGCAAGATTGCGCTTCTTGGTATTCCGCTCGGCAAATCGCCCGTGGATTGGTCGCGGATCGTCTTCAAGGCTCTCACCATCAAGGGGGGGTATGGTCGTGAGATGTTCGAGACTTGATACAAAATGATCGCGATGCTGCAAAATGGTCTTGATGTCAGCCGGATCGTTACGCATGAGCTTTGTGTTGATGAGTTTGAGCAGGGCTTTGCAGCCATGAAATCCGGCTTGTCCGGTAAAGTTGTTCTTAACTGGAATTAGGATGCAGATATTCCATGACAAAAACACTTGATTCAATCCTCGGTGCTATCGGCAACACGCCCCTCGTGCGTCTTGATCGTCTGGTGCAACATTATGGCTGTGAGGGTGTGATCCTTGCCAAGCTCGATCATTTGAATCCCGGCTTTTCCTAAAAAGACCGGGCTGCGCTTGGCGTGATTGAGGCGGTAGAAAAAGATGGCTCGCTCAAGCCGGGCCAAACGGTGGTGGAGCTGACTTCAGGCAATATGGGTACTGGTCTTGCGATTATTTGCGGTGTGAAGGGCTATCCCTTTGTCGCGGTTATGTCGAAGGGCAACTCGCCGGAACGGGCGCGTATGATGGCTGCGCTCGAACGCGATGCCTTTCGTGCGGATCAATTTGAAAGAGCGGGCAATCCCGGTGCCCATGAACAGATGACTGGCCCTGAATTGTGGTAGCAATCTGATGGTAATATTGATGCTTTTTGTGACTTTGTGGGGTCTGGTGGCACACTTGTCGGCACATCGAAATATCTGCGGGCGCAAAATCCTAACATCAAATGCTACCCTATTGAGCGGGAAGGTGCGGCTGTCATTGCTGGCGTTGGTGTGACGCGATCCGATCATCCGATCCAAGGTGGTGGCTATGCCATGGATGATCTCACTTTCTTGCGTGATATGAAGTGGGATGGTTTTTTGCAAATAGATGGTGAGAGGGCGCGTCAAACCTCCCGCGATCTTGCGTGCTATGAGGGCATTTTTGCAGGCTTTTCTGCCGGGGCCAATGTGGCCGGAGCGATTGACCTTCTTAAAGGCCCACACAAAGGCCCACACAAAGGACAGACAATTGCTGTGATCATTTGCGATTCTGGACTGAAATATCTTTCAACGGATCTGTTCGTGTGAGTGCGCAACTGGTCTGCATTGTTTGAGGCTGTAGCAAGGCATATGGCTTTCTTTCGCATTCAAAATATGCTGAATTTATGATTCTGTGGCTCAGGTTTGGGTGGCGATATTGTATTCATGGGTGTGAACCCCAAAAAAGCGGATGAAAGCGTGGCGAAATCAGTAAGCAGAACGGCGATTGTGCAATCGGTTTGTGAGATCACCCCCAATATGCGGCGCATTGTTTTTGGTGGGCCGGAGCTGGCCGATTTTCCCGCGGGCAAGGAAGGGGGCTATATCAAGCTTATTTTTCCTGATTTGCCGCGCGCCAACCCCAAAAGGCCCGTGATGCGCACCTATTCCATTCGCGCTCATGACAAGGCGGCGGGACAGATTGTTGTCGATTTTGCCTTGCATAATGACACGGGCGGCATTGCCATAGAATGGGCCTTGCAGGCAAAGCCCGGTGATGAAATGCTGATCAGTGGGCCGGGCACCATCAAAATGGTGCCGCCAGATGCTGATTGGTATTTGATTGCCGCAGATATGACGGGCCTCCCGGCGGCTTTATGCAACCTAGAAAGGGTGCCCGATGGCGCAAAGGGCCATGTGGTTTTTGAAATTGCCTCTGAAGCAGATCAGCTCGACCTTGCCTTGCCCCAAGGCATGGACTTGCAATGGGTGGTCAATCCGCATCCTGATCGCTCAAAAACCCAGCTGTTTGATGCCATCAAGGCGGCTGAGTGGCACGGAGGGGTGCCGTTCGTTTGGAGTGCTTGCGAATTTGATACAATGCGCTCCTTGCGCAGCTATTACAGAACAGAACGCGCCGTGCCCAAGCAAAACTTATATCTCTCCAGCTATTGGTGCGCTGGTCGCACCGAAGATCAGCACAAGATTGATAAAAACAAAGACGCAAAAGCCGACGCCCCATCGCTCAAATCCCTCATCAGCAAACTGCTGCACAGAGCAGGGCTTTAAGGCGTAAAGAGCTGGAGCTGTCTATAGTTTAATATGGTTGTGATATTTCCAAACTAGGTGCTCTCTGGTTCTGCGACCACATATTGTGTTCATTTTGCAGTCTTCACCTTTAAGAATTAACACAACGCCATTGTAGCCATCCGGGCATTCAATTTCCCTTGGTTCGCTTGTACTATCTTTCCATAATCCTATAGAATTGTTTGGTTCTGTAGGCTTTTCGCCTTTCTTTTGTTTCTCTTCTGCACGCCAGATATTTGATCTATTCACCAAGGCTTTTGAGGTTAAAGACAGAACAGAACAGCCCGGGTCGTCTGCCAGGCTGTGCGCATATTTTGCCGGCCAGCGGGTTGTCATTTGGGGGCCATCCATGAGCAGAGCAAAAACAATATTTGGCCCCATTGATCTTAATTGATCATGGCATGGATCTATTCTTGCCAAATCTTCGCAGATGATCGGCACATAGGTTGTTCCAAAGCGAAATTCTGTTAACACAACACGCCGTAACCCAATTTGGTGCGATTCCCACCACAAAGAATTGTCGTCCAGAGTATCTTTCAGACCATAGCTGCGGATTTGTTCGCCATTTAAACACCAGCGGTGATGCTTGCGGCGGCTAATTGTTAGCTCCTCAACGACTTTCTTTTGGGTGTCATTGCTGTCTGCATAGTTGAAAGTTCGGTCCAACACAATATTGCCTTTTTGGCCATGGCAATTATCTGAGCTACCAGCAATCAGAAATTCTAGGGTTTCACATTCGGCTTCTAGGGCGCGAGACAGGTTTTGAAAAATATCCCAGGTTATAGAATATTCTGGCAGCACGATGCCGTTAATCGGGTGGCTTGTGCTTCGGGCTTTTTTGACCAGATCAATGATTGTATCGATAAGCCATTGAGCATTCTGCGAGCCTTCTAGCCATTTTTGATGAATATGAAAGGTTTTGTGGATTTTTTCTTCTTTAACATGATTGATGCCATCAGCCTTAAAATCACCTTCATCAATAGTAAAAGGATATGGCACCAATCATACCAACGGCATGAAAGATTGACCCATAGGATGCCTTGAAATGGTTTACTGGCAAGGCGTCGGCTCGATCGGACAATGCCGGGGCATTTTCTTTTTTGATGCGAACCTTTTGCATTGAATTGTCAAGACAATTCAATGAGG
>JAOXSH010000016.1 GCA_025800145.1 Cohaesibacter sp. | reverse complement strand
TGCGTTGTCTTTCTAGGGCGCGCCTCATTGAATTGTCTTGACAATTCAATGCAAAAGGTTCGCATCAAAAAAGAAAATGCCCCGGCATTGTCCGATCGAGCCGACGCCTTGCCATTAAACCATTTCAAGGCATCCTATGGGGTAATCTTTCATGCCGTTGGTATTAGAGAAACAGCTAAATTGTGGAGCTTTTGATGAGCGATTTTGTTATGCGCCTTGCTGTTCGTGAGGATGTTCCAGCACTTGTTGATATGCTGACAGATGATTTTCTTGGCAAAAGCCGGGAGGATTTGAACAATCTTGCGCCTTATTATGCTGCTTTTGATGATATGCAGCTGGATCGTCATAACAAGATTTATGTGTTTGAAGCAGATGGCTTGTCCGTCGCTGGCACTTTACAGCTTATTTATATGCAAGGCTTGTCAGTCAATGCCTGCAAGCGGGCCGAGATTGAAGCGGTGCGGGTTCATAAATCCTTGCGCGGGCAGGGCTGGGGTAAGAAAATGTTTGCCTGGGCAATTGAAAAGGCGCGTGCAGATGGCTGTGGGATTTTGCAGTTGACTTCCAACAAAGCCCGTGTTGATGGACAGCGTTTTTATGAGCAGGTTGGATTTGAACAAAGCCATGTGGGGTATAAATTGCTCTTATAATTTTGGATTTTGAAGGTGACTTTGCTTTTCGAATTTATATTCGATAAGTTGCAATTAATAAAAATCTGATTCACCCCTTTAAATTTGACTAATCGGTCATAAATAGGTCGTCAATGCAATGAATCGCGTTTTAATCAATTCCTTAAAGGATATGAGAGGCAAAGATGAGCGAACAAACAAAACCAATCGAGCTGTTTTATTGGCCAACGCCCAATGGCTGGAAAGTTTCTGTGCTGCTGGAAGAGCTGGGCGTTCCTTATAATGTTCATTATATCAATATTGGTGCCGGGGATCAGTTTCAGCCTGATTTTTTGAATATTGCCCCCAATAATAGAATGCCTGCGATTATCGATCCTGAAGGGCCGGATGGAAAGCCGATCTCTATTTTTGAATCCGGCGCGATTATGCTGTATCTGGCGCGTAAGTTTGGCAAATTTCTGCCGCAAGACGAGCGTAGTCGGGTTGAGGTCGAGCAATGGTTGATGTGGCAAATGGGCGGTTTTGGGCCAATGTTGGGTCAGAATCATCATTTCGCACTCTATGCGCCAGAAAAGATTGACTATGCGATCAAGCGCTATCGCGATGAAACACACCGGCTTTATGGAGTGTTGAACAAGGCGCTGGACGGCAAGGATTTTGTGGCTGGTGATTATTCCATTGCCGATATGTCGATGATTGGCTGGGCGCGCCCGCATGAGCGTCAGGGCATCAATCTGGATGAATTTCCCAATGTGAAGCGCTGGTTTGCGGCGATGACGGCTCGTGATGCGGTTCAGAAAGGCTTTGCTGTTGGTGCAGAAGAACGCGAGCGTATGGATTTGTCACAAGATAAAGATGCGCAGGCCATTTTGTTCAATCAACGCGCCAATGCATAAAGATCTGCGCTGATTTTCAATTTATCATGATGTTGGCCCCGCAAGGCTTCGTGCTTTGCGGGGCTTTTGTATTGGGCGGTCTTGGTTGACAGATTTTGATCCAAATAGGAGCAATTTTATTGAAATTGACGCTGTTAAGCTTTCCACTCTTTTTTGGAAAAGCGTGGCTATGGTTTCTAAAAGGTTGTGGCGACTTTTAAAAATTTTACGGATTTTGGGGCCTGTTTGGCGGAAAACAGCCAAAGCCAGAGTTAGGAAAGGGTTACCTTCATTTTTTTGTAAGAGTTTGTTGTCATTGCGCTAACCATTGTTTTTTACGAGCTTTTCAAAAAGTTGCCGCATGATGGTCTCATCAACCGGACGCTAGATCCGATAATCGACTTTAGAGTTTTACAAGCCCAAAGAGTGGGTGACGCGTATAGATGAGGAAAGACACATGGCACGTCTTGAATTTCAATCTGCTGATATGAATGGTGTTGGTCTGGATGCCAATGGGGAAATTTTCTTTCAGCTTGGCCTGTCGCATGCCGTTGGCAATGATGGGGAACCGGATCTGGTGGCAGCGCATAAATGGTTTAATTTGGCTGCGATGAAGGGCAATCGTGAAGCAATGATCCGTCGCAAAGAGCTGACTTGTGAAATGTCTGCTTGCGAAGTCTCTCGCGCCCAGCGTGAAGCCCGCGAATGGATCCGTATGCATTAAGTCCGTTATCCTGTTTCCTGTCTTTGGGTGCTTGAAGAAAGACGGTGGCAGCAGGAGAGATCATTGTTTCAAGAAGGGCGACTGCTTCTTGGAAAATGGCTAAGCGGATTTGATGCAAATGGAGAGTTCCATGCATGTTTATGGCTAACGGGTACCAGACATCTGGTGCCCGTTTTTTGTTTTTACTGTTCAGATACTTATACTGCCAGACTTTGGGCGACGTGTTTCATACCTGCCTGTCCATGGATGAAGCCATTGATAAAGTGATGATTTGGCATCTCTTTTTCTATGGCCTTGCGGGCTTCAATGGCACTGATTTCTTGTTCTAACAGCGCGCGGATTGTTTTTGCAATGCTGATCATATCGCCTGTATGGGGGGAGAGGCGGAAGGCGCCGATTCCCAACTCAATAAGGCTTGGCAATTCTTCCAGCAAAAGCTGACTGCCATAGGACATGGTTTGAATGCCATTGACGGCCAGAAATTGTTGCCCGATTAACGAATTGATATCGCGGCCATCAAGATCCTGATCGCAGACAAAGCGGCAGCTGTCTTTTGATAAATGGTTGAGCCTTGCATGATAGCAGCGTGCGGATAGTGCCAGTGGCAGGCGTCCGAAAATTTGCAGCTCATAGGTTGGATCTGGGGCAGCTTTTATGAGTTTTGCCGCAGTTGTGGCCGATAATTCCGCAGGCAGGACAAAGCGGCTTGCACCGCGCTTGCTCAATGCTTCTATGCTGTCTTCATTATAGAGATTGATATAGGGGCCGATGACATGGTTGCGCCCTTTTAAAAAGGCCAGAGCGGTTAGATCATTGGCTTCAATCATCCAGTCATCCTGATCGCATTGCCCTTGCAGAGTTTTGCGCTCTGCTTTTGTTGTCACCAGCGCAAGCGTGGACAGGATTACCGTTTTTCCTGCTGCGGCCATTCGCTCCAGAATGTCCGGTAAAACAGAATTGCGGAAAGGAAGGCGCTTGGAACAGACCGGTTCGCCGATATAAATCCGATCGAAATCGCTTTCATCTGCCATGCGGAAATAGAAATCCCGCCACATGGTTTCTGGCCAATTGAACAGGCAGGGGCCGAGGGTGAGTTGCGGATTTGGTTTCATGATTATCGGGCCCTGTTTGTGTTATCGCCAGGTTTTCTGATAAGAACCTTTGGTGCTTTTTTGCCCTTCTGTCAGGGGAGCGAGCAGGGTCTCTAGTGGGATATTGTCGCCAGTAGAAAGGGCGTCAACGGCTCTTCTAAAACTTGCAACCACTTGAGCCATATAGGCTTTGCCACGCTGACGGCCTTCAATTTTGAGGGCGGTGACGCCTGCTTTTTGTAATGCGGGCAAAAGATGGGCGGCATTGAGGCTGACCGGATCTTCAAAGACATAGCCAGTAGTGCCAGCTGATTCAAAGCGACCTTTGCAAAGGGTTGGATAGGCGGCAGCTTCGCCTTTGGGATATTGGTTGATGGTGATGCCAGAGAGGGAGCTTTCCAAATGGTCTGGATATTCTTCATAACTTACATCACCGGGGGGAGAGCAGACGCCGTTCATATTGGGACTTTTGCCTGTGCAATAGGAGGAGAGGGCGCAGCGCCCTTCCGCCATGACGCATAGACCGCCAAAGATGAAAACCTCGGTTTCGCAGGCAATTTCCGCATTGATAGCCGCAATCTCCTGCACCGTGAGCACCCTTGGCAGGACCACACGTTTGACGCCAAATTCATGGGCGTAATAGTTGATCATATCGGCATTGGCGGCAGCCGCCTGAACAGAGAGGTGCAGGCGCAAATCGGGATGGGTGCGGGCGGCATAGTCCAGCATTCCGATATCGGCCAAAATGGCGGCATGGGCACCGGATTGGGCCACATCATCGATAGAGCGTTTCCAGAGGTCTGTTTTGCCTGCTTGGGCAAAGGTGTTGATGGCCACCAGAATTTTGGCACGTTTTTGTGCGGCATAGTCAATGCCACGCTGCAATTCCTTGAGTGAGAAATTCAGACCGGGAAAATTGCGCGCATTGGTTTCGTTGCGAAAGCCGCAATAGATGGTGTCTGCCCCAGCATCGACGGCGGTGCGCAAGGCTGCGGGGGTTCCTGCCGGACAGACCAATTCCATGGGGGTAAGAGCTTCGGATTTAAGAGGCTGGTCGGTCATCTGGATCTCTATAATTTTTTGCCTTTTTAGGATGGATATGGCCCTGTCATGCCATGTCTGATATCGATATCTGGATTGGATGAGGTTTTGCGGTTTTGCAGCCTGCTCAAAAAGCTTTTTGCGCTGCTCTCGATTGGGTCGCTAAGGGGGCCGGCCAATTGGGCAATTTGATAGAGGAAGTCTATTTCTGCGTCATCCAGTGCATTGCGCAGAGCCAGCACCGCTTCTGTATCGCCCTCTATGGTCAAATCGCGTGAGAAAAACAGGGCATCGCCATCTTCTTGCCCATCCAGCAAATTGAGCAGGGACAGGATTGGGGCCTTGACCAATACATCGCGATTTGGAAAGGCTTCTAACGAGCGGGAGAGGCGGATTTGGACATGGGCATTTTGAAAAGATAAGGCTGTGATCCAATCCAGATCACTTGGCATAATGACATAGGATTTGCCCGCATAGTCATCCAGCCTTTCAAAGAAATCTGGATGCTCTTTTGCCACATGTTCAGCGGCCTTTGATATCAGCCGTTCCAGAGGGGCGAGCGGCAGAAATTTTGTTATGCGGGCAACATAAGGGGGAAGGTGCCGTGTTGTCATTGATTATACCATATTTCAGTCTGCGACAGATTTGCTATCTTTGGATGTCATGCCAAATCTTATGCTTATCTCTCTTGATGAAAATCATATTCAGGTGTGGTGAAGTGGCGCAGGTATAAATACTTAAATTTTACTATTTTTTGTTTTTATAAAATTGCTATTTGTTCAAATGTTCTGGATTTTTTATTTATTTCTACTGTTGCGCCTGTACATGTTTTCTTCTTTTGTCAAAAGTCAAATCAGATGGTTTTATCTTGGGTGAATGTGGCAAGCGGTCAGACAAATATTTAGGGGGCTGTTTGAGACTATGGCGCAAGAAGTTTTTTTCGATCCAGATGATGTGATTATTTCCAAGACTGATTTGAAAGGGCGGATCACTTATGCCAATCGCGCTTTTTGTGATGTGGCGGGCTATAAGATGAAAGAGCTTGTTGGGCAGCCGCATAGCATAATTCGGCACAAGGATATGCCAAGGGCTGTTTTCAAATTGTTATGGGAGACATTGGCAACGGGGCAAGAGGTGTTTGCCTATGTTAAAAATGCGACGAAATCCGGTGGATTTTATTGGGTTTTTGCGCATGTAACGCCAACCTTTGGGGCGGATAGCAGTGTGGTTGGCTATCATTCCAGTCGTCGTTGCCCAAATCGGGATCTGATCGCTTCGACCATTGAACCGCTTTATCAACAATTGTTGACCCTTGAACAGCAACCGGCCAATCGCAAGCAAGGATTGGAGGATTCTTCGCAACATCTTATGTCTATTGTGCAATCAAGCGCGCGTACTTATGCGGAATTTATCTTTAAATTGACACAAGCTGCTTAGTATTTTCAATGTTTTGAGAGAAAAAGCCGTCTGATTGCTGGATCAGACGGCTTTTTGTTTATAGCTCAAAGGCACTATGGAAGGGGTAAAAGTCCAAAAGATCTGCTTCTTTTACGCCTTGTTCTGCGATTGGCAGGGCGGCAAGGCCGTCGGCATTGATCAGGGGTCGCAAGCGCGCAGAGCCGCCGCGGCCTATTTTTTCCAATTGTGGCAAGCCGTCAGGGCTATAGCCGGTGATTCTGACCGGCACAAATTCCAACCGCTTGCCGCCTTTTTCTGTGGTGAAGGCGGCTTGTGCCTTTAAGGGTTGGGGGCGTTTTTCGATGCCGCCAATATGGGCCAGGGCAGATTGGGCAAATAAGAGATAACCGACCAATGCGGCGTAAGGGTTGCCGGGCAGGCCAATGAAAATACAATCCTTGATACGGCCAAAACCAAGCGGCTTGCCGGGTTTGAGACGGATCTTTTTGACCTCGAAATTTCCAGCTTCTGCTGCCACTGCGCGGCGGATATAATCTTCATCACTGACACTCATGCCGCCAGAGGTGAGCAGCAAATCATGGTTGGCTGCAAGCAAGGCAATGGAGCTTTGGATGGTGGCCAGATCATCTTTGACCGGACGATGCAGGGTCAGCTCAATATGGGGTTGGGAGAGCAGGGCCACCAACATCGGCGTATTGGAATCGTAAATGCCACCGGGGGGCAGAGGATTGCCCGGTTGGTTCAGTTCAGAGCCAGTTGCCAGCAGAGCTACGCGAATGGGGCGGACGGCTATGAGCTCGCCAAGGCCGGAGGCCGCTGCAATGGCGATGTGGCGGGTATCGATTTTTGCGCCTTTTTCAATGATGACCGAGCCTTTGGCGACATCTTCACCGGCAAAGCGGATATTGGCATTTTGCTCTGGGCGGAGCTCAAAGGTGGCTGTTTTGCCATCTTCTGATAGGTCCGTATCTTCCTGCATGATAACGGCATCGGCCCAATCGGGCACGCTTGCGCCGGTTAGAATGCGGATACACTGGCTATTTTCTGAAATTTTGGACGGATCGTCGCCCGCAGCCACACGGCCCGTGATAGAGAGTGTGAAGGGGGCTTGGCCTTGCATTGCCTCAAGGCGCACGGCATAGCCATCGACCGCAGAATTATTGCTGACAGGCAAAGGAATGGCGCTTTTGACATCATCAGCCAGAATGCGTCCCAAGGCCTTTCCAAGGGATATTGTTTGGCTTTCGCTGATTGGGGCGACCAGGGCTGCCATGCGATCCAGCGCTTCGCTTAAATCGGTGAGGGGCAGTTTTTCGACATCTTCGCGATCACAGGCCGAACAACAGGAATGGGTGGATTGATTGCTCATGATTTCTCCATCATTTTTCAGCTTGTGATCTGCTGTCCGATCTCTCAAGTCTGGCATATTTGGCTGGTTTTAGCACATCATGGGGACGGTGCCTATTTCAGTTTTGAGCCTATGATTTTGGCTTTCTCATACCTTGATTTTGATCAACCTTTTCAAGGTGCGCGCAAAGGACGGTTGGAAAGGTGATGAATGGTGCTGAAAAAGCAGCGAAAAAAATGGTTATGAGGACAATAAAGCCCCTATGCAAGGCTCGATAAGCATGGTAGTGACCAGCGTCAACTTCTTAATAAAATACCCAGAATCGTCTCTATCCTGTTTGGAGTTTTAAAAGCGGGAGCAGGGTCGGTTTTTTGTATCCTTTTGGCACCGTGTTTGTGATTGGCTTTTTGTGTTGCAAACCAAACTCTTGAGGTAGTTGGCATGGCCACGATTCTTGACCCTTCCACCGGCCGCGAAGCCCTGACATTTGATGATGTTTTGCTTCAGCCTGATCATTCGTGCGTGATGCCGGGTGAGGTGAATATTTCCACCCATGTAACCAAGGAAATTGAACTGAGCCTGCCTATTCTGTCCTCAGCGATGGATACGGTCTCTGAAGCGCGGATGGCGATTGCCATGGCGCAGGCTGGCGGTATGGGCGTGATCCATAAAAATCTCTCGGTTGAGGAACAGGCCGAGCAGGTGCGTCAGGTCAAGAAATTTGAAAGCGGCATGGTCGTTAATCCCCTGACCATCACGCCTGATTTTACGGTGGCAGAAGCCAAAAGACTGACCAAAGAGCGTGGATTTTCTGGGGTACCGGTGGTTGAAGGCACCAAAGATGGCGAGAAAACCGGTCGTCTTGTCGGGATTTTGACCCACCGTGATTTACGCTTTGCGCAAGACCCGGATCAGCGGGTTTATGAATTGATGACCCGCGATAATCTGGTTACCGTATCCGAGCAGGTCAGTCAGGAAGAGGCCAAACGGCTTTTGCATCAGCACCGGATCGAAAAATTGCTGGTGGTGGACGATCGCTATCATTGCGTTGGTTTGATCACCGTCAAGGATATGGAAAAATCACGCCTAAACCCCAATGCCTGTAAGGATGCGCAAGGGCGTTTGCGGGCGGCGGCGGCCTGCTCTGTTGGTGATGCCGGTTTTGATCAGGCTATGGCGCTGATTGATGCTGAGGTGGATTTGCTGGTGGTGGATACGGCTCATGGTCATTCTCAAGCGGTTTTGGATGTGGTGTCACGTATCAAAAAAGCCAATAGCGCCATTCAGCTGGTTGCGGGCAATGTGGCAACCCGTGAGGCAACCAAGGCTTTGATTGATGCCGGTGTTGACGCGGTGAAAGTGGGCATTGGTCCGGGCTCTATTTGTACCACGCGGATTGTTGCCGGAGTTGGCGTACCACAATTGACAGCGGTTATGGATTGTGCGGAAGAGGGCGACAAAGCCGGTATTCCGGTGATTGCCGATGGTGGTATCAAATTTTCCGGTGATTTGGCCAAGGCTTTGGCTGGTGGTGCCCGTGTTGCTATGGTTGGCTCGCTTTTGGCTGGCACGGATGAAAGTCCGGGCGAGGTTTATCTCTATCAGGGCCGTTCGTTCAAATCCTATCGGGGTATGGGCTCTGTTGGTGCTATGGCTCGTGGCTCGGCTGATCGCTATTTTCAGGCGGAAGTGCGCGATAAGCTGAAATTGGTGCCAGAAGGGGTTGAAGGGCAGGTGCCTTATAAAGGACCGGTTTCTGCGGTTCTGCATCAATTGGCTGGTGGTTTGCGTGCTGCCATGGGCTATACCGGCTCTGCCACTTTGGAAGATTTCCGCACCCGTGCCAAATTTGTCCGTATTTCTTCCGCCTCTTTGCGTGAAAGTCATGCGCATGATGTCACCATCACCAGAGAAAGCCCCAATTATGGTGGCGTGAGTTGATTTTCTTATCAAATTGCACATGCTCTATCCCGGCATATCTATTGATATGCCGGGATTTTTTGTGCGGGTAGTTATGACATCTTTTTCAGAGCTTTTGCGGGATTGAAATCGGTGCTGACCAGCTGATCTTCGACAAACACTTCTTCAAAGTAAGCATAATCGACGCCAATGCGTTGAGCTTCCTCTGACAATTCTCTCATATTGATGTCGCTGGTTGCGAAATCCAGTTGGTTGATTTCGCCAAGGCGGAAGAAGTTGATGCATCCCTGATACAGGTTCCAGCAATGGCCAACCTTGATCCCGGCAATGCGGGTGCCGATGCAGAATTTGACGGAAAGGCAGACTTTGTTGGCCCCGACATTGGCGCAAACCGTGAGGCTGGCAATGCCAATTGTATAGGCTGGAAGGCAGGTGCTGGCCAGTTTATAGCGGATTTTTTCGCTGCCAATTTGCAATTCAATGAAGAAATTTTTGTCAGACTCAATGATGCGGATGCAGGCAGAGGCACCAATGCATTTTTTACCGACGATTGGAAGGTTGACACAGACTTTTTTATCAAAACATTTTTGCCATATGACACGGTCGCGCTGGACTTCTACCGCTTTGTCCAAAGTGATTTCTGCAAACATAAATTCCTCCTAAATTTTAAGTGTTAATAAAATAATTACAACTTTTGTTATAAGGTTAATTAACTATTAAAAGCAACTTTTTACTTATTCATGAATCAATTAGAGCCTGATTTAAAAGCCCTGAGCCAACCCTCTCCCCCCTTTTTCAGATCACCCGTCATGGTACCTTATGGCGGTCTGCTAGGGGGGAGAGGGCTGGGAATGCCGCCTAAAAGTCTCAGGCAGAGACTTTTAAATCGGGTATTGAGGGAATTGGGGACAGTTTGTCATTCTGAACGGGTGTTCTGGTTGAAATCGTGGTATCAGCCTGTCAAAGAGCTATGCAGCTTTTGATGCCTTAACGATGATTAGGATAGAGACATGAAATTTGGCGGGCGAATTCAGGCGGCGATTGAGGTTTTGACCGAGGTTGAGGAGCGCAAGCGGCCCGTTGGGGAGGCGCTTAAGGATTGGGGGCGTTCGCACCGCTTTGCCGGTTCTGGTGATCGCTCTGCCATTGGCAATATTGTTTATGATGCCTTGCGCCGCCGCTCGTCTCATGCCTGGAAAATGGGCTCTGATACTCCGCGTGCTTTGGTTTTTGGCACGATGGCTTTTGATTGGGGTGAGAGCGCTGATAAGATGGTGGCGCTTTTGGCCGATGATCAGCATTCCCCAGAAGCTTTGAGTGAAGATGAGATTGCAGCCATTCAGGCGGCCTCATTAAAAGATGCCCCTTTTTGGGTGAAAGGCGATATTCCCGAATGGGTTGCGCCTAGTTTTCTGGAAAGCTTTGAAGAGGAGGCCTTGCAAGAGGCAAAGGCTTTTGGGTTGCGTCCGCCCGTTGATATTCGCGTTAACAGCTTGAAAGGCAGTGTCGATAAAGTGGCCAAGGAATTGAGCCGGTTTGATCCGCAGCGCGTGAAGCTGGTGCCAGATTGTTTGCGCTTTCCTGCCGGACGGGGGGCGTCTCGTCAGCCCAATATTCAGGGTGATCCGGCTTTTCGTAAAGGCCTTTATGAAATTCAGGATCAGGGCAGTCAGGTGGTCTCGCGTCTTATTTTTCCGCAAAAAGGAGAGCAGATCCTTGATTTTTGTGCGGGCGGCGGCGGCAAGACCTTAGCCATGGCTGCGCAGATGCAGAATAAAGGGCAGATTTATGCCTATGATGTGGACGCCTCTCGTCTTGCGCCAATCGTTGATCGTTTGACGCGGGCCGGGGTGCGCAATGCCCAGACCCGTACACCCAATGAGGGGGCGCTGGATGATCTGGTGGGCCGCATGGATCGGGTGATTGTCGATGCGCCTTGCACCGGGACCGGTACATGGCGGCGAAGACCTGAGACCAAGTGGAAATTGACACCTGAGCAATTGGCCAAGCGTGTGGAAGAGCAGCAATTGGCTTTGGCGCAGGCGCGTGAATTTGTGCGTCCCGGTGGCTATTTGGTTTATATTACCTGTTCTATTTTGCCAGAAGAAAATGAAGAGCAGATCTATCATTTCCTTGAAAATAATCCAGATTATGAATTGGTTTCAGCTGGAGAAGTTTGGCAGGATTTGTATGGATTTGATGCGCCAAAACCATGGTCTTCTGACATGATGAGCGTGACTTTGACGCCAGGATCTACTGACACGGACGGGTTCTTCTTTTGTGTTTTGGAACGTCATTCTGAATGATTTTCTTCCTTATTAAATAGAGATTTGAGAAAAATTCAATTCCAATGAATTGATGGTTCTCCAACTGACTTTGTCTGGTTTGATGCTGCTGCACATTGCTCTGTGAGAAGAATCGATCTACTTTTATTTTCTAATCCATTACAAAGGAAATGAAATTAATGGCAAAGTCGGATGATGCCTTTCAGGTTTCGATGTTTGACAGCTTGCCTGACATGGCGCCTGTGGTTGCTGCCCAAGAGGCGGGCAAGCTTCCTGCAAAAGCGGCAAAAAAAGTAAAGGCGGCTTTGGCACCGCTGGCGGCTGAAGAAGCATTCACGCTTGAGAATTTTCTGCCCTATCGTATTTTGGCGGGGGCGCAGGCCATTTCTCGTCGTATGTCCAAGGTTCTGTTGGATGAATGGGATATGAGCCTTGCTGAATGGCAAGTGCTGGCCAGTTTGTCGCGCGAAGGGGCGGTCTCTGTTCGCGAAGTTGAGCCAAAGACTTTGCTCGATACGGTAGCAGTTTCGCGTGCGGCCAAACGGTTGACTGACCGCAAGCTGTTGCGGCGTGATGTGAATAAGCAAGATAAGCGTCTGGTGGTCTTAAAGCCAACCAAAAAGGGGCGCGATATCGCTGCCGCGATTGGTATGAAGGTCATGGAGTTGGAAGGCGAGTTTTTGAAAGGCATGAATGTGCAGGATCGCATTCGCCTGTCGCAATTGCTAAAGACCCTGTCTTGATGGGGTTATAATGCTGATTGGCTGAGATTTGCGGTTGCCGGGTTGGAAAACCCGGCATTTTTTTGTCTATGGGACAGGAATTGCGCTGGCAATGATTGCCTTCTGATACGCTTCGTCCTAAGACCTTATTTTAACGAGATCGCTTTGTCGGTCCAGCGATGCCGGCCAAAGTGTTTCTAACAGCAAGGGTAAAGGGACAGATGGCAGATAAGATCCTTATTATTGACTTTGGTTCGCAAGTCACCCAGCTGATTGCACGCCGTGTGCGTGAGGCTGGTGTTTATTCCGAGATTGTTCCTTTCCAGAGTGCGGAAGCAGCCTTTCATGAGATGAATCCCAAAGGGGTTATTCTTTCTGGCGGTCCTGCTTCTACCACCGAGATGGGCTCTCCGCGTGCGCCGCAAGCCGTGTTTGAAGCTGGCATTCCTGTTCTTGGTATTTGCTATGGCGAGCAGGCCATGTGTGCTCAATTGGGCGGTGTGGTTGAAAGTTCTGATCATCGTGAATTTGGGCGTGCTTATATTGATATCAAGGAAAAGAGCGAGCTATTCCAAGGTGTTTGGGAGCTTGATAGCCGACATCAGGTATGGATGAGCCATGGCGACCGGGTTGCTCAATTGCCTGACGGATTTGATGTGATTGCTACATCGGATGGAGCACCTTTTGCGGCGATTGCGGATGAGAGCCGCCATTTCTATGGCGTGCAATTCCATCCAGAAGTGGTGCATACGCCAGATGGGGCCAAGTTGCTTTCCAATTTTGTCCATCATATTTGCGGATGTGCGGGCGACTGGACTATGGCGCAATTCCGCCAGCAGGCGATTGAGAAAATCCGCGCGCAAGTTGGAGACAAGAAAGTTATTTGCGGTTTGTCAGGTGGTGTCGATTCCTCTGTGACTGCGGTTCTTATCCATGAAGCGATTGGCGATCAGCTCACCTGTATTTATGTGGATTCTGGTTTGATGCGCCAGAATGAAAGTGAGCAGGTGGTTGGTTTGTTCCGTGAACATTTCAACATCAAACTTGTTCATGTGGATGCCAGTGAGATCTTTATTTCTGCCTTGGAAGGTCAGACCGATCCCGAGCGCAAGCGCAAGATTATTGGTGGTCTCTTCATTGATGTATTTGAGGATGAAGCCAATCAGATAGGCGGAGCGGACTTTTTGGCGCAAGGAACGCTTTATCCTGATGTGATTGAATCGGTCTCCTTCACTGGTGGGCCTTCTGTGACCATTAAATCCCATCACAATGTGGGTGGTTTGCCAGAGCGCATGAATATGGAGCTGGTGGAGCCTCTGCGCGAATTGTTCAAGGATGAGGTTCGCGCGCTTGGTCGTGAGCTTGGTTTGCCAGATAGTTTTGTGGGGCGTCATCCGTTCCCCGGACCGGGGCTTGCTATTCGCTGTCCGGGCGGGATTTCTCGCGAAAAGTTGGATATTTTGCGTCAGGCTGATGCCATCTATCTGGATGAGATCCGCAAAGCTGGGCTTTATGATGCTATATGGCAGGCTTTTGCGGTTTTGTTGCCGGTTCAAACCGTTGGCGTGATGGGGGATGGCCGAACTTATGAATTTGTCTGTGCCTTGCGTGCGGTGACGTCTGTCGATGGCATGACAGCGGATTTTTATCACTTTGATATGGACTTCTTGTCTAAGGCTGCAACGCGCATCATTAATGAAGTCAAAGGCATCAACCGCGTGGTTTATGATGTGACGTCAAAGCCTCCCGGCACCATTGAATGGGAATAGATCCTTCTGTTTGAAGGTGAGAAAAGGCGTTTTGCTTTGGTAATGCGCCTTTTTTGTTGGATTTTCCATAAAAAGAGCGCGCAATGTCCGGGAGGAGAGGACATGCGCGCTGTAAAAGAGCCTTTGCATGGGAGGAAAACAAAGGGCTCTATTCCTGATTTTCGTCTTTATGATCGTCTTGCTTTTTGCTGTGGCATTTTTCTTTTTGATTGCAAGATCAATCCGTGTGCAAGAAGCATAAGGATGAGTGCCTTTATTATTAAATTCAACATCCTTTTCTCCTTTTGATTAAATATTGACTCAAATTTTATTTGATTATTACGCTTTCTTGTAAAGAAAACGTGAAGAATAAAAGCAAGGCATCCTTTTGGCTTAAAAGGATGCCTTGCTTGACCTTTATCGTGACTGATATTTGCTTTTATTTCTGAATGGAAATTTTGGTATTGCGTGGGCCATTGTTACGCACCAATGCAAATAATTTGCGGGCATTTTTGGGATGCAGGCGGATGCAGCCATGTGAGGCCGGGCGTCCCAGACGTTTGATGGCGTTGGTGCCATGGATGGCATAGCCACCATAGAAGAAAATCGAGTGAGGCATTGGCGAGCCATGATATTTCTTTGAAAAATAGCGTTTATGCATCCGTGTGGGTTGGAAGTGGCCAACGGGAGTTCTATAGCCGCGTCTGCCGGTTGAAATTGGCCAGCTATGGCGGGTTTTGCCATTGACCAATACTTTCATCTTTTGCTCTGAAATATCAATCTTGACTTTTACGGTGCCAGCGAAGGTGGGCAGGGTGGTGGAGAAAATCAGTAGGAGGGTGGTTATCAATGTCAGGGATAATGTTGCAGGGTTTGTTTTTTGTTTGGTGCTTATGCGTGTGATATCATCAATAAAATTCGGCATTGCCTATGCGCTCCCATATTCTTTTTGCATATTTTTCTGGCCATTATAGCAGCTTTGCTTTTGCTGGTGCTTATGGTCACGAAAAAGTGTGCGTCACTCTTCTTTGTGCGCATGGCAGGTGTGGCAATGGGATTGTGCCGGATCTTTTTCCAGTTGTTCAAGAGGGATTGGGTTGTTGCATTGGATGCAATAGCCAAAATTACCGGTTTCCAATCGGTCAAAGGCTTCTTCTATGCGTGTTAAATCCTGATCCATCAAAAAACAGCTTGCTTTGAAATCGGCAAGGCCTTGTAGGTCATTCATTTGTGATAGGCGCTTTGAATTGCAAGGATCGAGCCTTGCTGTCTCTGGGTGGCCCATATGGTTGTGATGTTTGTCTGTTTTTACGTCTATGCAGTTTTCAGCTTGTAAATCCAGTGCGATTTTCAGCGGTACTGGCATGACTGACCTCCCTTTGAGATTATAAAGAGGGATGGGGATCCTTCTTATCTAATTTGCGTCATTCATATGAGGATGGGCTTTTCTTATTATGATTGAGCTGTCTTGTGAGGGACGGCAAGAGACAGCTTCCCTTAATACCAACGGCATGAAAGATTGACCCATAGGATGCCTTGAAATGGTTTACTGGCAAGGCGTCGGCTCGATCGGACAATGCCGGGGCATTTTCTTTTTTGATGCGAACCTTTTGCATTGAATTGTCAAGACAATTCAATG
>JAOXSH010000078.1 GCA_025800145.1 Cohaesibacter sp. | reverse complement strand
GCTTTAAGACTATAAAGCCTCTTTATTTTGCCGCCTTCCTCGCTTATGCAGAGGGCCGATTTTTCGAAATATGTCGTAAAAAATGGCCACGGAGCTTGCAGGGTGCCTAAAGCGCCCCTATATCTGCCGTGAAACTGACTGAAACAGCCCAGTATGGGCCAATCTTCAGGGGGCCGGGCCGACACTATTTTCGGCGCTTGGCAAATCGCTTTCACAGGATTTGACCGGCCTGCCGACAAGGAGAAGTAAGAATGAGCAAAGTCATTGGTATTGACTTGGGCACCACCAACTCTTGTGTGTCCATCATGGATGGCAAAGAGCCAAAAGTTGTCGAAAATGCGGAAGGAGCACGGACCACGCCTTCCATGATCGCTTTCACCGATGATGGTGAGCGTCTTGCCGGTCAGCCTGCCAAGCGTCAGGCCGTGACCAACCCGGTGAATACCCTGTTTGCCGTTAAGCGTCTGATTGGTCGCCGTTATGATGATCCGGCTGTGGCAAAAGACAAAGAGCTGGTGCCATACGAAATTGTCAAAGGCGATAATGGCGATGCATGGGTTGAGGTTGAGGGTGAGAAATATTCTCCTTCTCAGGTTTCTGCCATGATATTACAGAAAATGAAGGAAACCGCAGAAGATTTCCTTGGTGAGAGCATCACCGAAGCTGTTGTCACTGTTCCGGCTTACTTTAACGATGCCCAGCGTCAGGCAACCAAAGATGCCGGTAAAATTGCCGGTCTGGATGTGAAGCGAATCATCAATGAGCCAACAGCTGCGGCGCTTGCTTATGGTCTGGACAAGAATGATGGCAAAACCATTGCCGTTTATGACCTTGGCGGCGGTACATTTGACGTGTCCGTTCTGGAAATTGGCGATGGCGTGTTTGAAGTCAAATCCACCAATGGTGATACCTTCCTTGGCGGTGAAGACTTTGACATGCGTCTGGTTGACTATCTGGTTGGCGAGTTCAAAAAAGAAAGCGGCATCGATCTTAAAAATGACAAGCTTGCCTTGCAGCGCCTGAAAGAGGCTGCCGAGAAAGCCAAGATCGAGTTGTCTTCCTCTACCCAGACCGAAATCAACCTGCCTTATATCACCGCAGATGCTTCTGGACCCAAACACCTTACCTTGAAGCTGACCCGTGCCAAATTTGAAGCCTTGGTTGATGATCTGATCAAGCGCACCATCAAGCCTTGTGAAGCCGCTTTGAAAGATGCAGGTCTGAATGCCTCCGAGATTGACGAAGTTGTTCTCGTGGGTGGCATGACCCGTATGCCTAAAGTGCAAGAATCTGTGAAGCAATTCTTTGGCAAAGAGCCTCATAAGGGTGTGAATCCTGATGAAGTGGTTGCCATGGGCGCAGCTATTCAGGCCGGTGTTCTGCAAGGGGATGTCAAAGACGTTCTGTTGCTTGATGTCACCCCTCTGTCTTTGGGCATTGAAACCCTTGGCGGTGTGTTCACACGTCTGATTGATCGCAACACCACCATCCCGACCAAGAAGAGCCAGGTTTTCTCTACCGCTGATGACAATCAGAATGCGGTGACCATCCGGGTCTTTCAGGGCGAGCGTGAAATGGCATCCGATAACAAGGCTTTGGGTCAGTTCGATCTGGTTGGTATTCCTCCTGCACCGCGCGGTGTGCCGCAGATTGAAGTGACATTTGACATTGATGCCAACGGCATTGTGAATGTCTCGGCCACAGATAAAGGCACCGGCAAAGAGCAGAAAATCTCGATCCGTGCGTCTGGCGGTTTGTCCGATGCCGATATCGAGCAGATGGTCAAAGATGCCGAAGCCAATGCCGAGGCCGACAAGCAGCGTAAAGAGCTGGTGGAAGCCAAGAACCAAGCCGAAGCTCTGGCTCATTCTGCTGAAAAATCCCTGTCTGACTTTGGCGACAAAGTCTCTGAAGCTGACAAATCTGCGATTGAAGTGGCGATTGCCGATGTCAAGGAAGCTTTGGAGGGGGATGACATTGAAGCCATCAATGCCAAATCTGAAGCTTTGACCAATGCTTCCATGAAGCTTGGTGAAGCCATGTATGCGGCCCAGCAATCTGATGAAGAAGCACGGGCTGCAGCAGATGCAGCGGCAGATGCAGCGCGCGATGAAGACATTGTCGATGCTGACTTTGAAGAAGTCCGCGATGATGACGAGAAAAAGTCATAAAAGGCCAGCGCCTTTTGACTTTTGAGTAATGAAGAGGGCTTCTTTTCCACTCGGGTTTGCCGAATGGTGAGAAGCCCTTTTTCTCTTGGCCTGCTTTTTGTTGTAAAGAGCGGCGTATAGGTGGCAAGCGCACAAGACCTGTGAAGCGCAAGGACCCACCTTGAACAGTTTGGAATATGACGGCTCATTATGTCTAAAGCTGATTATTACGAAACGCTTGGTGTGCCCAAAGATGTGGATGACAAGGCCCTGAAAAGCGCCTTTCGCAAAAAGGCCATGCAATTCCACCCCGACCGCAACCCGGACAATCCTGATGCAGAGGCCCGCTTCAAAGAAGTGAATGAGGCCTATGAAGTGCTCAAAGATGCAGAGAAACGCGCCGCTTATGACCGCTATGGCCATGCTGCCTTTGAACAAGGGGGTATGGGACAGGGCTTTGGGTCTGATTTTGGCACATCCATGCATGATATTTTCGAAGATATCTTTGGCGATATGATGGGAGGGGGCCGGCGGAGCCGAGGCCGCGAACGCGGTGCAGATTTGCGCTATAATCTGGAAGTCACTTTGGAAGATTGCTTCCATGGCAAGGCTGCCGAGATTGAAGTGCCAACTTCGGTGACCTGTAGCCCTTGTTCAGGCTCTGGTGCCAAGGCCGGTACCTCACCAAAGCCTTGTCGCACCTGTGGTGGCATTGGCAAGGTCCGTGCCAGTCAGGGCTTTTTCACCGTGGAGCGCACCTGTCCGTCCTGTCACGGGCGCGGGGAGATGATTGAAGATCCGTGCGAGAGCTGTGGTGGTGTTGGCCGCACAACAGAAGATCGCACCCTGTCCGTCAATATTCCTGCCGGAATTGAAGATGGCACCCGCATTCGCCTGTCAGGCGAGGGGGAAGCCGGTGTGCGCGGCGGTCCATCTGGCGATCTTTATATCTTTATCAGCCAGACACCCCATGATTTGTTCCAGCGCGATGGCTCGGATATTTTCTGCAAAGTGCCCATTTCCATGACCACTGCAATTTTGGGTGGCTCATTTGAGGTGCCTGTTGTGGGAGGGGGTAAAACCCGCGTCAAAGTGCCCGAAGGCACGCAGTCGGGCAAACAATTCCGCCTACGCAGCAAGGGTATGCCGGTTCTGCGCTCGGCCCAATATGGCGATATGTATATTCAGGTGGATGTTGAGACGCCACGCAAGCTGACAAAACGCCAAAAAGAACTTATCTCGGAATTTGAACAGATTTCTCATGAAGACAATCATCCAGACAGCTCTGGTTTCTTTGCGCGTGTGAAAGATTTCTTTGAAAAAATTTCCGAATGATATTTCTTTCTTTTAAGAAAGCTTGATCAATGAAGGCAGGCGGCTTTTCAAGCCGCCTTTTCTTTTGTTCAACTGGCTTATAATTTTTTAAAGACTATTGCAAAAGCTCTTCACATTTTGCCTTGGCTTTCCTAAATTAACAATCAGGGATTTGTGTTTCATGTGGGGCGTCATATCATCGCCATAGCAAGCGGTTAAGCTTGTCTTTTCGATGGATATATGTGTTAGGATGCTATGTTAAAACAGTTGCGTAATGCCAGTTTGAAAGCGCGTCTGCCGGATGAAATTCGCTTTCTACAGCAATGGTTTGACAATCCCCTCAAAACAGGAGCGGTCGCGCCGTCCAGTCCTGCTCTTGCCCGTCGTATGGCCAGCTATATCAATCCTGAGCAATCTGGCAATATTCTGGAACTGGGTCCGGGAACGGGTGCTGTGACCCATGCGGTTTTGGAGCGGGGCATTGATCCCAAAAGGGTGATTGCGGTTGAATATTCCAGCCAATTTGTCGATATTCTGTCTGATCGTTTTGCAGGCGCAACGGTTGTACAGGGGGATGCTTATAATTTTGAGACCCTGATCGAAGATTATATGCATGAGCCTTTGGCTGCTGTGGTTTCCTCCCTGCCGCTTTTCACCAAGCCTATGACCCAGCGCAAGCGTTTGATTGATCTTTGCCTGAAATCTTTGGCTCCGGGCGCGCCTTTCATTCAATTTTCTTATGCTCTTGTGCCGCCTGTGCCGACAAAAGCAGGACATTTTGATCTGGAAGTCAGCAATTGGGTGGTTGGCAATTTGCCGCCTGCGCGGGTTTGGGTTTATCGGCGCTATCAGAATTAATCTTTTATGCCGTTGGTATAAGTCTCTTCCAGTCTTCTCGTGATAAAGCAAAGAAAGGCAAGATCTGGTCATAGGCAAATCTGTCTTTCCCTTGCTGTAAGCCCAGTTTTTTCAAAACATTTTGCGAGCCTTTATTGTCGGGATGAGTGACCGCAACGATTTGCTCTAAATTCAGTTGCGTGAAAGCATGATCACGGATAGAGCGCGCTGCTTCGCTGGCAAAGCCTTTGCCCCACGCTTTTTGGACAAACCGATAGCCGATTTCTATTTCCGGCCCTTGTCTGGCCAAGGGCACCAGAAAGACCCAGCCAAGGAAAGAGCCTTTGTGACCTTTGTCATTTTTCAAGAAAACCGACCAAAATCCCAAACCTGTTTCATAGGTCACAGCAAAACGCTCTTTTAAAAAGGCCCGATGTGTTTCTTCATCTTCTGTGGGGCGGATATATTTCACCACTTGTGGGTCAAGATCCATGGCAACATAATCTTCCAAATCATCCAATGTGCGCGGCTGTAAGATCAAGCGCTCGGTTTCATAGCTGGGAAGCATTGTTTTTCTCTTCATTTTTCATGGCATTGGTATCAGACGTGATTTTTACGCAAATATACTTGAAATCGCTGTTTGGCATCGCACATGATGGAGAGAGGCTCAAGGGTCTTTCTCATAAAGGCTTTGGCACTTTTCTAAATTCTTGATAAGGACAGATAGATGACTCATCCAAAACTTCTTTGTTTTGCTGGCTCCAACCGGTCAGGCAGTTTCAACGCGACATTGGCAGGAGCGATGGCCAAGCAACTTAGTTTGCTGGATTGTGAAGTGACCTTGATTTCCTTGCAAGATTATCCTCTTCCTTTGTTTGATCAGGATGAAGAGGCAGAAAAAGGCGTACCGGACAATGCTCAAAAGCTGGCAAAATTGCTGGCTTCTCATGATGGTATTTTCATTGCCAGCCCAGAATATAATGGCAGCCTGACGCCTTTGCTAAAAAATACTCTTGATTGGATTTCCCGCGTTCCTGCTTCCGAGCCTCATCCTTTCAAAAATCCGGTCTTTGCCATTGGTGGTGCATCTCCGGGTGGTTTGGGTGGCATTCGCGGTCTTGCGCATTTGCGTCAGGTTCTGGTCTCGCTTGGGGCTTTGGTTTTGCCGCAACAGGTCAGCGTCGCTGCTGCTCATTCGGCTTTTGATGAGCTGGGTGATTTATCTGATAGCCGCAGTGCAGCCTTCCTGTCAGATGTTGCCTCCAGCCTGCTTGCTCACAGCAAGCGCTTTTAGGACGTAAACTCATAAACCAGGCATTTGGATCCATTTGGTTTTCAATAAGCGCTTATCCAGACTGGGGTTTAAGCTGCTTGGACTTGGACTGAGCCTGAAAAGCGTGTAGAGAAGGGCAAATTTTGCCCTCAAACATGCCATAATGGAGATTGCCATGTCTAGCCTTAGTCCGCGGGACCGTCTGATTGTGCCTCTGGATGTTCCAAATCTTGATGAGGCACGCACTATCATTGATGATCTTGGCGAGAGCGTCTCCTTTTATAAAATCGGCTACCAACTGGGATATGCTGGTGGCTTTGATCTGGCGCGAGATTTGATTGATGATGGCAAAGATGTCTTTATGGATTTGAAGCTTCTTGATATCGACAATACGATTGAAAAGGGTGTGGTTTCTATTTGCGATATGGGCGCCAAATTCCTAACCATTCATGCCTACCCAAAGGCCATGCGTGCCGCTGTGAAAGGGCGCGGGGACAGCAAGTTGGGCCTTTTGGGCGTGACTGTGCTGACCTCCATGGATGACGCTGATCTTGCCAAGGCTGGCTATCCGATGCGTGCAAGTGAGCTGGTGGCAAAGCGGGCGGCAGATGCGCGCAAAGCTGGTATGAGTGGTATTGTTTGCTCCGCACGGGAAGCCTCTGCCATGCGCGCCATTGTTGGCCCTGATATGGCCATCGTTACCCCCGGTATTCGCCCAGAAGGCAGTGAGGTTGGCGACCAAAAGCGCGTTATGACCCCTTCAAGAGCCATTGCTGCGGGGGCAGATTATCTTGTTGTTGGGCGTCCGATCCTGCAAGCGGATCATCGCTCGGATATGGCCAAACGCATCACTGACGATATTGCCAAAGCCTTGGCATAATCTCTTTCGCCTTTATAATACCAACGGCATGAAAGATTGACCTTCTGTGAGACTTTTTGTTTCAGATCATAGTCTTTGCGTTGGCTTCACACACAGACGGGAGCAGGTTGCAATTCTCCAAAGCGCCAATCTCGCCTTCTTTGCCTTTCATCGCGCGCAGATTGCACTTGTCCAAAGAGCCAGTTCAAGGCAAGCATGATCAGAGATGGGGCGATGAAATTCATCAAATAATAGTGCGGATTGGTCGTGAGATAGACCTGTTCAGGACGGTTTGGATTGACAAAGGCTAGCACTGTGCGCCCTTCGCTGAAGGGTGCCAGCAATTGCTTGATCTTTCCGGGCGATGTGGAGCGTGTTGGCGCAACGGATAAGCGCTGTCCGGTATAGTTTTGTCCATTCACGTTATAGCGATAGCGTAGATCTGCTGTGAAAATCGGCACCGATTTTCCGTTTTTGATGCGCGTTACATCAGCCTTGACCACTTGCACAGTGACTTGTTGCCAGGTTGTTGCCCAAATGGCTGTGAAATAATGGGAAATGCCGACAATGAAAATCAGCAAAGCTGAAATAAGAGACACAAAGCGGATGGCACGCACCACGGGCGTTGCCGTTAGCTGAAATTGCTGTGGCCGCAATCCCCGCCATTTTTGTTCTTGTATGTGCTTTTGTTCTGGCCTGAAATCTTTGCCATTGTAACAATATGCAGGCTGATAACGCATATCCGTCCCCGAAAAATTATTTATAAAATATTAACTGATTAAACCACAGTCATAGTCTTGTTGCCAGTAATTAGCTTTTTAAAATTTGAATATTTATTAATTTTTCAGAGTCAATCGAAAATTAAACTTTTTTTCATAAGAATTAAAAAGAGAATCCAGAGTCAAATGGTTTTGTTGTCTTATGTCCACAAGAGTCTAATTGCATTAGGTGAGAGTCTAACCCATTTGGGTAAGCTTGCGATTATTTGAATTTGGTTAATTTTTGACGTTTCATTCAATTTTAACCTTTGATTAAGGTTTGCCTTGTCCTTGCCTGACCTGCTTCTATGACAAGACCTCTTGCCAAGCGGGGTAAACCTGCTAAGAACAGGCAGGATTTTGCGCATTCCCTTTTATGCCGTTGGTATTACTGCCTTTCAAGCACAGGATTTTGGACAATGGTTGCAACAGCTCGTGATGAAACATCCCCAATGGGTCTTGTGGTCATAGGAGCAGAGGGGCGCATGGGGCGGGCTCTGATTTCTGCCCTGTCAGACTCTGAAGGTGTTTATGTTGCCGGGGCGATAGAGCGCTCTGGTGCTGCTTCTCTTGGTATGGATGCTGGCACGCTTGCGGGATTGCAGCCTCTGGGCGTGGCTGTGAGTGATGATCTGGAAGCGGCCTTAATGAAGGCGGACGGTTTGATTGATTTTACCGCTCCAAGCGCGACGCTGGAATTTGCACAGCTTGCTGCCCGTCTTGGTAAAGTGCATATCATTGGCACAACGGGCTTTGATACCGAGCAGGAAGCCCAATTGCCCGTCCTTGCCGCCAAGGGTGCCATTATGGTCAAATCCGGCAATATGAGCCTTGGCGTCAATCTTTTGGGCAAATTGGTGGAGCAGGCAGCGCGCTCACTGGATGATGATTTTGATATTGAAGTGGTGGAAATGCATCACAAACATAAGGTGGATGCCCCCTCAGGGACGGCGCTTTTGCTTGGTGAGTCAGCCGCTGTTGGCCGTGACATTGATTTGCGCGCCAATGCTGTGATGTCCCGTGAAGGCATTACCGGTGCACGCGAACGCGGCTCTATTGGCTTTGCGACCTTGCGCGGTGGTTCTGTGATTGGCGAGCATAGCGTTATTCTGGCCGGGGAGGGAGAGCGGATTGAGCTCACCCATAAAGCACAGGATCGCAGTGTTTTTGCCCGTGGTGCGGTCAAAGCTGCGCTTTGGGCGAAAGACAAGAGCATTGGCTATTATTCCATGATGGATGTCTTGGGCCTGTCATAGCCTTACAAGCGCGATTGAAACGCTTGTGTCATAATCAAGAAATTTGCAATTGAGGAGCGAATGAAATGGAACGGACCCTTGTTTTGGTGCGTCATGGTCAGAGTGACTGGAATTTGAAGAACCTGTTCACAGGCTGGAAAGATCCTGATCTGACAGAAAAAGGCGTGTCCGAGGCAATTGCGGCGGGCAAAAAGCTCAATGATCTGGGCATGAAATTTGATAGTGCCTTTACCTCTGAATTGACCCGCGCCCAACGCACATGCCAGATGATTTTGGATGGTGTGGGCCAGTCTGATTTGACCACCATTCGCGATTTGGCGCTCAATGAGCGTGATTATGGCGATCTGGCTGGTTTGAACAAGGATGATGCGCGCAAAAAATGGGGCGAAGAGCAGGTGCATATCTGGCGCCGCTCTTATGATGTGCCTCCTCCGGGTGGTGAGAGCCTGAAAGATACAGCTGCGCGCACCTTGCCTTATTTCATCACCGATATTCTGCCGCGGGTGATGGCGGGTCAGACTGTTCTGGTGGCCGCGCATGGCAACAGCTTGCGCTCTTTGGTGATGGTGCTCGATCGTTTGAGCCGGGAAGAAATCCTGAATGTGAATATCGCAACCGGGGTTCCAACCGTTTACAAGCTGAATGCTGATACCAGCATTGCATCCAAAGAGATTATTAATCTTTAAAAATCATCCATTGTGCACGCATGAAAGCCTCGCATCAACAATGCGGGGCTTTCATGCCGTTGGTATAAGCCACTGACGATCCGTGAGAACAAATCTGCTCGGGTCCATTCAAATCTCCCCTTTTGGAACATTGAATCAGAACTCAAAACAAATGGAAACCCTAAATGTCCACAGACCCTAGGCGGCATATCCAGCCCTCTCCCCCTTTTCAGACCGCCCATAAGGGTACCATGACGAGTGGTCTGAAAGAGGAGAGGGCTGGCCCAGGACTTTTAAATCAGGCTCTAAGAGACATCGATGGGCATATGGCCTTTTTCCCAACCCAGCATGGCCTGTTTTCTTGTCAGGCCCCAATGATAGCCGCATAATTTGCCGCTTTTTGCCATCACACGGTGGCAAGGCACAACAAAGGAGATGGGGTTGCGACCCACGGCAGCGCCGACGGCGCGCGATGCATTTGGTTTGCCCAGATGATTGGCAATAGCCGAATAGCTGGTGGCATGGCCCATGGGAATTTTCAGCAGGCTTTCCCAAACTCGAATTTCAAAGTCAGTGCCGATCAAGGTAATCCGCAAAGGCTGATCCGATTGCCAATTTTTCTGCTCAAAGCTGCGCTTGATGACAGGAAGGGTTGCCGCTGGATCTTGCTGATAAGCTGCATTGGGCCAACGGCAGCTCATATCTGCAAAGGTTTCTTCTTCTTGTCCAGAATCGCAAAAAGCCATGCCGATCAGGCCACCCTGTTCGGATATCATGACCAGAGCCATGCCAAATGGGCAAGGATGGAAAGCATATCGAATGGTTAAGCCTTTGCCTTTGGCTTTGTAAGTGCCCGGTGTCATGGCTTCATGGCTGATAAACAAATCATGCAGACGCGATGGGCCAGATAGTCCGACCTCAAACGCGGTTTCCATAATGGAGGCTGATTGATCGAGCAAATGTTTAGCATGATCCAGCGTTACCGCCTGAATGAAGCCCTTGGGCGACAGGCCACCGGTCCAGCGGGTGAAAAGACGCTGCATATGGCTTTGGCTCAAACCTATATGATCAGCCAAATCATCCAGCGTGGGCTGGGCGCGCCAATTCAGCGTCAGATATTCAATGGAGCGGCGGATTAGATCATAATCTGCTGACAACAGCTGATTCTGCCCGCTTTGCTTATCGCTATGATAGTCTTTTGCCAATGCCGGATTCATTATGTTCTCCAGACCTTTTTCTTTCGTCTATTAAGGGTAAAAAGATCCGACTTTGTTTGCCACCCGAAACTTGTTCAGCTTTTAATGATCAGGATATAGAGGGTTGTTTTAGCGAAAAGAGAGCCGCCTGAAGCGCCTCGGCAAGGCTTTTTCGATCTGGTGGATTGAGGAAAGGGCCGATTTCCAAACTTTTTCCATGGGATGTTAGGCATAATCGGGTCATGCCCTCTTCTTCGCGCTCTTCTGTGATTAGGCGCGCCCAATAGGGATTGAAGTCAAATGTTTGGCTTTTGCCCTTGACCGGTATTTTGGTCAAGGTCAGGGTCTTTTGTGTGAGAAGTATTTTTTCCTGCACCCGGCCATCGCGGTAATTGATGTGAAAGGCCCACCAGATTGCCAACAGATCCAATCCGGCAAAGCCGATGATCGGCCATGCCCCCAAGATCCAGAAATAGATCGAGACCACGCCCAGAACCAGCGAGAGAAAGATCATCAAAATCAAAAAACCCTTTGCACCCAGTGAGCGATGGGCATGAAGTGTTGCATGAAAATAGACAGCGTCTCTCTCTATTTCGCTGTCTTTGTCTGCTCGCATCATGTCAGGCTTTTTTTGATCCATGGGGCATTGTAAGAGATTTTTACGTATTTTCCCATAGCTATTTCCTTCCTGCTTTGTTGGAAAAGTCTTGCACATTCTATCGGGAGGCAAGATAAGGAAAGAGACCCTTTTGTAGCCGCTTGAAATCTGGACCCCTTTGAAATCTGGACCCTGTGATGAGCAAAGCCGATCCTTCTTCTGCTTCCCCCAAAAAATCTCCTCGCCGTCGTTGGTCACGGATGAAAAAGGCCGATATTCAGGCGCTTTTTGATCGGTTCCATCAGCAACGCCCGGAACCAAGGGGCGAATTGGATTATAGCAATGCCTATACCTTGCTGGTTGCGGTGGTGTTGTCAGCCCAAGCCACCGATGTAGGGGTGAATAAAGCCACCGGGCCGCTTTTTGCCATTGCCGACAGCCCGGAAAAAATGGTGGCTTTGGGCGAGGATGCGGTGCGTGATTATATCAAGACCATCGGGCTTTATCGCAACAAGGCCAAGAATGTGATTTTGCTCAGCCAAAAGCTGATTGACGAATTTGGATCAACAGTGCCGGCGGATCGGGACGCTTTGGTGAGCCTACCCGGTGTGGGGCGCAAAACAGCCAATGTGGTTTTGAATATCTTTTTTGGCCAATCGACCATTGCTGTTGATACCCATATTTTTCGTCTGTCCAATCGCTTGGGGCTTGCTCCGGGTAAAAATGTCGATGAGGTTGAGCTGGCTCTGGAAAAGGTCATTCCCAAAGAACACAAGCGCCATTCCCATCATTGGCTGATTTTGCATGGCCGTTATATTTGCAAAGCCCGCAAACCCGATTGCCGTAAATGCATTGTGGCGGATCTTTGCAAATTCAAGGAAAAAACCTATAGCGTGCCTGCGCCGATTGTGGAGCTGGATTCCTATGAAAATCAGCAAGGGCGCCCGGACAATACTGGCGAGTATGCTGGGTAATTTGTAGATTTTAGCGATTGCCGAAAGCAGAGGTTGGGCTCGTGATAGGCAAGAAGGCTACAACCAGCATGGTGGATGCAATCAAAGGGCCGACCAGATGGTCGAATTTCTGCATTTACGCTGAAGCTTATGAGCCCCTAAAATATAGAGGCATTCAACCAGACAAGGCCCAACAGGATCTTTGCAATTCCATATAATCCCCCTCGACAAAACGGGGCAGAATGGCAGCAATGAAAATAACGGTTTTGGCATTGGCCAATGAAATCAAAAACCCGGCCATTGGACCTTTTTGCAAGGATTTAAGGGTCAGAGCAGACACCGCAAGACCGGGAATGCACGCCAGTGCAATGGAGTTAATGGTTTAGAAAAACTGTGAGGAAGATCCTTGCCTCTGGCTGGAAATGAAGAAACACCAGATCAAGGTCATCACTATATTGCTCAAAATATTGATATTCTAGCGACTATTCTCTCCCTCACAGGCTGCTTATTTCGACAAGAGGCAAGGGTAGAGAATGGGGGAAATTCTGATACTACCCCATATGCTTTATACCAACGGCATGAAAGATTGACCCATATGCTCTAAGTCTCTGGCATTTCACAATTTATTGAGGATTTTTCTGACTGCTTCGACAAAAAATTCTCCCTTATTGATTATATTGCAATCATTTCTTTTGGAAAACGCCCTAATCGATATTGGTTGGTTGTGATCCAGACAATTTCTTATGAACATGCACCATAAAAGCGGTGGCAAAGAGCGGGGTGAGCAGGTTCAAAATCGGCACAGCGATGAAGCCTGCAATCAGCAGCCCACAGAGGAAAATCTTTGCCCCATGGCGTTTGCGCAGCTCTTTGACCTCTTGCGGCTTTCGAAAGCGCAAAGCTGCCTGTTCAAAATATTCCCGGCCCAAAAGATAACCGTTGGCCGGAAAGAAGATAATGAAACCAAGGCCAAGGATCGGCACCAATAAAAGAACCAGAAAGTTGACGCCAATCACGACCCCTAAAAAGCGAAGGGTCTGGATCATGGATTCACCAAAGGGCAGATCGCGGCCCGGTACATCACTTGGATAATGGGTGGCTTCAACCACGCGAGAAATATCATCCAAAAACAGCGAGGCCACCACAGCAGAGACCGGCACAATCAAAAACCAGAGGCCAAAGATGACACCAAAACCTGCCAGAATGGAGGCCACGGTCTCTGCCCAGCCCGGCAAAACATTTTCCATGGAGAGCAAATGGGCAAGCCCTGCCTGACTGCCCGCCCAAATCAGCGCCAAAAGCAGCAATGTGATGCCAAGACTTTTCCAAAGCACAGATCGGAAAGGCTGGCTAAAGGTTTGACTGAATGCCAGATAGGCAGACGCAATCATGAGCTATGGCCTCTTTTTTGATGGTTTTTTCAAACGAATACATATTTTCTTTTCAGATAATAAGGCTTGTTGTGTTGTGCAAGGCAAAAGCTGAGAAAAGACATTGCGCAGATTGCTTTGCTGCCTATACTGCGCGGCAACTTGCAGATTGGGATCCGCTGATTTTCACAGCTGCGCCCTTTGCTTTTATGCTTTGGAGAAATGAATGAGCGCTCCCCGCTTTGATATTCTTGGGATCGGCAATGCGATTGTCGATATTTTGTCAAAAACCGAAGATGATTTTCTGGTATCCGAGGGCCTGCATAAAGGCTCGATGAATCTGATTGATACGGAACGGGCCAATTATCTTTATTCCAAAATGGGCCCGGCCATTGAGGCCTCTGGTGGCAGTGCTGGCAATACCATTTTTGGCATTGCATCCCTTGGGGGACATCCTGCCTATTTTGGCAAAGTGGCTGATGATCAATTGGGGCATATTTTTACCCATGATATGCGCTCTTTGGGAGCGCATTTTGAAAGCAAGCCTTTGATCAATAGCGCACCAACCGCGCGCTCGATGATTCTGATCACCCCGGATGGGGAGCGCACCATGAATACCTATCTTGGGGCCTGTGTGGAATTGTCCGAGCAAGATATTGATGAAGATGTGGTGGCCAATTCCGGCATTACCTATATGGAAGGCTATTTGTGGGATAAGGACAATGCCAAACATGCCTTTCGCAAGGCCGCCCGCATTGCCCATGAAGCCGGGCGCAAGGTCTCCATTTCCCTCTCAGACAGTTTTTGTGTTGACCGATTTCGCAGTGAATTTCTGGAGCTGATCCAAACCGGGCAGGTGGATATTGTCTTTGCCAATGAGCCAGAGATCAAAAGCCTCTATCAAACCTCTGACCGTGTGAGCGCGATTAATGCCATCCGGCAAGATGCCAAGCTCGCGGCCATTACCTTGGGCGAGGAAGGCTCCATTGCCATTACCAAAAATGAAACCCATCATGTCAAAGCCCATAGCATTCATGAGCTTGTTGATACGACCGGGGCGGGCGATTTGTATGCGTCCGGCTTTTTGTTTGGTTTGGCCAATGAAATGGATCTGGAAAAATGTGCCTTGCTTGGTGGCTATAGTGCCGCTGAGGTGATTCAGCATATCGGCCCTCGCCCTGCCATCAATTTGAAACAGGGCGCTGAACAGGCCGGATTGCTTTATACCAACGGCACGAAAGATTAACCCATATGACCGGATTTTATTGGCTTTCTGGTAAGACGCTTTTGCTGCCATGGTCTGGTTGACCACAAAGCAAGAGTGACGCAGTCCAGGAAGCCAATAAAACCGGCCTTCGGTGCTTTGAAATGGCTCACTGAGCTGCGTTGTCTTTCTAGGGCGCGCCTCATTGAATTGTCTTGACAATTCAATGCAAAAGGTTCGCATCAAAAAAGAAAATGCCC
>JAOXSH010000013.1 GCA_025800145.1 Cohaesibacter sp. | reverse complement strand
CATTGAATTGTCTTGACAATTCAATGCAAAAGGTTCGCATCAAAAAAGAAAATGCCCCGGCATTGTCCGATCGAGCCGACGCCTTGCCAGTAAACCATTTCAAGGCATCCTATGGGTCAATCTTTCATGCCGTTGGTATTATTTGCTTATGTTTTTATGGGCACCTTTAGCGCTCCGTTCGCTCCAGCAGACTCAACCAGTTTTCATAGGCGATTTTTCTGACCAGTTTTTCTCCATAGCCATGATCGAACATCGCTTTTATCAAAACGGGATTGCCTTGCGCACTGCCAATCGCGGAAGGGACAGCTGCTCCGTCAAAATCTGACCCAAGCGCAACCCCATCCTCTCCCAACCTTTTCAACAAATGATCGAGATGATCCAGCATCAGCTTGATGGGCGTGTCTGTCTGATATTTCTGGCCATCACTGCGCAAAAAACCCACCGCATAATTCAGGCCAACCACACCCCGACTGTCTGCAATTGCCTCCAATTGCTCATCAGTCAGATTGCGCGGGCTTGGGCTTAAAGCATGGACATTGGAATGAGTCGCCACCAATGGGGCGGTGGACACTTTTTGAATATCCCAAAAACCGGCTTCATTAAGATGAGACATATCGATGACAATACCCATTTGATTGCAACGACGCACAAAATCAACGCCCAGATCAGTGAGGCCGGGCCCTTGATTGGGCGATCCGGGAAAATCAAACGGCACTCCATGAGCAAAGATATTATCGCGGCTCCAAACCGGCCCAATAGAGCGCAGCCCTGCGGCATAGAGCACATCCAGCGCATCAAAATCGGCATCAATGGCCTCTGCCCCCTCAATATGTAGCATCAAAGCAAGGACGCCCTCTGTC
The DNA here is from genome assembly GCA_025800145.1 of Cohaesibacter sp. GTDB lineage: Bacteria > Pseudomonadota > Alphaproteobacteria > Rhizobiales > Cohaesibacteraceae > Cohaesibacter. Next base: position 9,274 of record JAOXSH010000013.1, on the reverse strand, counting down.
ATGGCTTGCCTGATATCGGCGCTTGACCGACAAATCCGAACGGCCCCTTTGCTCTCACGCTCAAGACGGTAGGCACATGCTGCCATAGCCAGTGTTTCTTTCAGGGCATGAGCCTGATCAATGGGCTTTTGCATATCCTCAAATTTCAGAGGCTGGCCCGGCTCCTGTTTTGGCGGCACAAACATCGCGAATAAGCCACCGGCCAAATGCCCTTTTTTTGCCTTGGGCCAGTCGATATGCAGACTGTCATCCCCTTGCATGAAAGAAAGTGGCTTTTGGGCTTTGCGCGCCATGTCCAGTCGCAGCAACGTATCGTTATGACCATCAAAAACTGGAATTGCGGGAACGTTCATCACCTATCCTCTTTCAGTAAATGCCATGACAGCTGCAAGTAAGCTACATAATATCGTCTTACACGCCCAAGAAAGCACGGGCCAAGATAAGAGCACTTGTGCCGATGATCACCATGGGGAGCAAAGACAGATAAAGACCGGCCAATCCGGCAATGATGATCGCACCCCATTCTGCCGGACCACCATTATAGACAGCGGGCGCAACAATAGTGGTCAAAACGGCAGCTGGCACAGCATCAAGCCCGGCCTGAATGCGCGGGTGTATATACTCAAACCGGGATATAATTATATGCCCGCCAACCCGTGTCAGATAGGTCATAAAAGCGCCTGCAAGAATAATCCAGACAGTCGAAGACATCATGATGTGACCTGCCCTTGTGATTGGGACAGCTTCCCTCTTGCTTGCGGCGAGAAGAAGGCAGCCAGTACGATACCCGCAACCGCCCCGATGGATACATGCCAGGGAGAGCCGATGGTTTTATAAGCAATGATAGCTGCTAAGGCTGAAACCCCAACCACAGGCAACCAGAAGGAACGCTTGCGAAAGCCCATGACAAGGCCAAGAAAATAGATAGGAAGCAGAAAATCAATGCCGTAACTATGGCTGTCTTTCAGCAAATTGCCAAATTGCGCCCCAAGCCATGTGATGGACAGCCAGAAAAGGCATGTCGGCGTCGCCAATCCCATATACCAGACAAATTGAATTTTTCCGCCCATTTCCAGACGACGCTCTGCTTCTGCATATTGCGGATCAATCAAAAAGAAGAGACCGAATGCCTTTTGCCAGCCATTCCAGTCGTCCAGATGCCGACCGATAGAGGCCGAATAGAGGATATGGCGAAAATTGACAGCAAAAATGGATAAGACAATCACCCAAGCCGGAATATTTTGACCAAACAGGTCAATTCCTACCATCTGGCTTGCCCCGGCATAAATGGTTGCGCTCATCAAAACCGCTTCAAATGGGCTCAAGCCACTTTCCACCGCCAAAGCTCCAAACAGGGCACCAAAAGGCCCTGCTGCAACACAAACAGGAATGCATCGCCTGGCCCCAGCCCAAAACAGCGCCCGATTGCTCATCATATTATCCTTGATTTGATCGGTTAAAGACTCACTTTAGGCGGGTTTTGTGCCAATGTCCTATGAATTTATTGACTTTTTCGATCAGAAAAATGAATGGATTTTGAATGGCTCAGGACTTTTAAATCAGGCTCTAAGCCAATGTGCCATGGATCACATAATCGAGGATATCAACGACTTGCTCTGGCGTTTGCGTAACAGCCAGAGCCGCTGCATCCACTTCCTTTAAGGCATGTTGATGATCATCGCCATGCATGGTGATGATGCATTTGCCCAAAGCACTGGCATAGCCAGCATCAAAAGCGGCATTCCATTGCTTATATTTCTCGCCAAAACGCACCACAACGATATCCGCACGCTCCATAAGCGTGCGCGTGCGAATAGCATTGAGATTGGCACCTTTGTTATCGTGCCAGAATTTCTTGTCTTCTGCGCCCAGAATATGCACGCCGCAATCATCTGAATTGCCATGGTCTGTCACAGGAGCGGCAAATTCAACCGGCAGATCACGCCTTGCCGCTTCCTGCTCAATCTCCTCACGCCAGTTACTATGAATTTCACCAGATAGATAGATGGTCCAGATTTTGGAATGTGACATGATAAAAGCTCTTTTGCAGGAATATCAGAAAGAGAATTGCAAAAGATTTGTTTCATAACGGGCTCTTTATGGCAAGCTATTATGATAAGTAGCTGATATACGCATAGAATACAGGCTGATCACCGTCCATCATATTTATACCAACGGCATGAAAGATTAACCCCATGCTGATGGCAATTTTGTCTTTTCTCTCCTCTCTTGGTCATGAATCGACATAATGGGATTTTTCGGGCTATACCATATCGCGATGCATGCCAATCGTTTTGAAAGGTGTCGCTCTTTGGTCATGCGCTTTTGCTTTGGATTGTCGATATAATCCGTTTCAGTTGCGCATCAGAACGTCGTTATTGAGGGATTATTGATGAAGAAGAATTTGCGTTTATTGAGCCTTGTTGGCGGTTTGATTGCATCCACATCTGCCTTTGCGGGCGATTTGACCATCTCTGCGCAAAAAGTCGAAGATTTGCTGGCTTCAAGTCAACCGGTTGCGGCTTATGATGCCTTGCTGGAGATGAATGACAAGGTTTGGGCCAAACTGCCGCTCAAGATACGCAATGCGCAATATGTGCAGGAAATTTATGCCTTTCGTCGGTTCAAGGCCAAAGAGCAAGCTGTTTTCAAACCCAATGAATCGCACATCATTTATGCCGAGCCTATTGGCTTTACCTATGGCAAAGATGCCAATGGCAATCGCGAGGCTGGTTTTTTGATTGATTTTTCCCTGTCAAATGCCAAGGGAGAGGTTTTGCTGCAACGATCTGATTTCTTGACGCTGAACCTGCCTTTGGGTGCCAATAACAAGGAAGTTCATTTGAATCTAACTGTCGATTTGACAGGCTTGCCCGAAGGCCAATATGAATCGCATTATGTCATCAAAGACAAATATTCCGAAAAGCAGGACAAAATTGCCTTGCCTTTCTCTATCGCCCAATAGGCTGATGATCATGAAGCGGCTTTAATAGCCGCTTTTTATATTCTGTCTTTTTGAAATACCCGCCTATTGCGTCAAATAGGCGGTGGTCATTGACCCTTTTGACGAATCATCATTGAAATCGCTGCTGATGATCTGCACCTTTTCGCTGATAACATTGAGAACATAGCCTCCGCCAATGGCTGCTCCACTGATGGCCCCTACCAAAAACAGCATATAGACGACGAATTCTATAGCGGTTTTGTGCCACTGGTTCTTTTTCAAATCACTCAATAAAAGGCGACTTTTAGCCCAAATAACGGGGGCTTGTCTGACCATTTCTTCTGCCAGTGGCTTTAGAGATTTCAATATCTGTTGCAGTTTTTTTCGTGTGATCGCTGACTCTATTGGCCTGACCGCTTTGGCAGGATTGGCCGGTTTGGCATTCTGCGCATATCTGATCGGCGCCGACTTTACGGACTGCATTGGTGGCGGGGGAATATAGGGGCCGCGACGGACTGCCAGTGCTGGGACTGCCAGTGCTGGCTGCTGTGCAGATTGCTGATTGGCCTGCACGGGCTGTGCCCTATGGGCATATGATCCTGCATTCAGGAGCCTGTTTTGATCATTAGTCTGTTGCATGATACGGCGCTTTGCTTGTCTTTTGATCCCCATTTTTCATCAAGCATGGTGTATCCCCTTCACCTCTTTTCACGGCTTGCCTTTTCTCTATTGATGCTTTTGGCAGACGATGACAAAGCAAGATATGAAAGACCCGGTTTACATACTTGAGCCTATCAGTCTATATCGCTATGGTTTGCAAACCATGAATCAATGAAAATAGAGGCTTTAAGACTGCGACCTTTTGGATCCTAGGACGTAAACTCATAAATCTGGTATTATATAAGCCAATTTAATTTTACCTTCTTCTTCTCGATCCAAAGGCCATAGCATGTCTGACAGTGAGCCAGCTTTTTCAAAATCTCTTCAAATTTTCATTCTTCTCATTGTTGTTTTTGCTATTTCTCTTGCTGGCGGGATTTATCTATTCTGACGTTTCCGCTCTTTGAAGCCATTGCTTGATCTCATTCCAAGAGCCGTTATGATGCATTGCCCATCTTTTTTAAAAATGAGCAATCCATGACCAAATCTTTCTTTTCTATCCGTCCCATGCATCAGCATGATGCAGCCGCAATTCTTGCAATCTATCAGCAAGGTATTGAAACGGGCCACGCCACCTTTGCGAGCCAGGCCCCGGATTGGGCAGACTGGGATGAGGGCCATTTACCGGCCTGTCGTTTTGTTGCTTGTGATGACACCGGCAAAATTCTGGGCTGGGCAGCTTTGAGCGGTTTGTCTTCGCGCTGTGTCTATGCCGGGGTTGCTGAAGTCAGTATTTATATTGCCGATCATGCCAAAGGCAAAGGCGTCGGACGTTCCTTGCTAGGCGTTTTGATTGATGCGTCAGAACAAGATGGTATCTGGACGTTGCAGGCTGGCATTTTTCCGGAAAATCTCGCCAGTCTTTCCTTGCATGAAACATTGGGCTTCAAGCGGTTGGGTCTTCGTGAGAAACTGGGCAAAATGCAGTATGGACCGATGCAGGGCCAATGGCGGGATGTGGTCTTGTTGGAGCGGCGCAGTGCAATTATAGGCCATGATTAAAGCCAGAAGCCGATCATAAAAAAGCCGAATGGGGACTATACATCCGGCTTTTTATTTTTGTTTGAAAGCCTTTATGCCGAAATTGGTTCCAGATCGAAGGCAGCTGCCATCAATTGGCGAGTATAAAGCTCTTTTGGTTCATCAAAGACCTGATCGGTCAGACCTTCCTCGACAATGACGCCATGCTTCATCACCATGACATAATCTGACATAGCGCGCACAACAGACAAATCATGAGAAATGAAGAGATAGGAGAGGTTATGTTTTTGCTGCAAATCACGCAGCAATTCCACAATCTGCTTCTGCACGGAGCGATCAAGGGCTGATGTTGGCTCATCCAGAACCACAATGCGTGGTTTGAGCACCATAGCGCGGGCAATGGCAATACGCTGACGCTGCCCCCCTGAAAATTCATGCGGGTAGCGATTGCGCATGGACGGATCGAGCTGCACTTCTTGCAAGGCCTCAATCGCTCTTTGATCGCGCTCCTTGACGGTCAGGCCCGGCTCATGCACCAAAAGGCCTTCGGTGATGATTTGGCCGACCATCATACGCGGTGAGAGGGAGCCGAATGGATCCTGAAAAACCAATTGTAGTTCACGGCGATGGGCGCGCATATCGCCATCACTGATCACGCTCATATCCACCCCATCCAGCAAGACCTTGCCGGTGGAGTTGTTGAGTTTGAGCAATGCCCGACCAAGGGTGGATTTGCCGGAACCGGATTCGCCAACAATGCCGATGGTTTGGCCACGTTTCAGTGTGATATCGACATTATTGACGGCCTTTAGCTCGCTTTTTTGACCGCCAAACAAGCCTTCAACAATAGTGAAGGTGACATTGACGCCCTGCCCTTCCAGCAAGACATCGGCGTCTTTTGCCGGCGCGTCTTTGCGGCCATCTGGCTCTGCTGCCAACAGCATTTTGGTATAATCATGCTGCGGTCCATCAAAGATGGCTTTGGTCTCGCCCTCTTCCACCACTTCGCCGCGCTTCATGACATAAACGCGATCAGCGAAACGGCGCACGATGTTCAAATCGTGGGTGATGAAGAGGATGGCCATGCCCAGCTTCTTTTGAAGCTCGGCCAGCAATTGCAGGATTTGCGCCTGAATGGTGACATCCAATGCCGTTGTTGGCTCATCTGCAATCAACAAATCGGGATTGTTGGCAAGAGCCATGGCAATCATGACACGCTGGCGTTGACCGCCAGACATTTCATGCGGATAGGCCTTGATGCGCTTGGCCGGGTCGGGAATGCCTACAAGATCCAGCAATTCAATCGCGCGGGCCATAGCTGCCTTTTTATTCATGTTCTGGTGAACAATCAAAGGCTCGCAAATTTGCCGCCCCACCGTATAAAGCGGGTCAAGCGAGGTCATGGGTTCCTGAAAGATCATGGTCATTTTGGATCCACGATAGCTGTTCAGCTTGCGCTTTGAGAGGCCAAGAATTTCTTGCCCATCATATTTGACCGAGCCTTCAACCCAGCCATTGTCGGCCAGCAATCCCATGGCGGACATCATGACCTGACTTTTGCCAGAGCCGGATTCGCCAACCACAGCAACTGTCTCGCCCTTGTTGATATGCATATGGATGCCTTTGACCGCATGGACGCCAGCGCCATCATTGGTGGAGAAGCGCACATGCAAATCATTCACGTCCAAAAGGGGGTGCGTTTTGTTTGTCATTGTCCCTGTCTCCCGTTAGCGATCTTTTGGATCCAGCGCATCACGCAGGCCGTCGCCGATAAAGTTCAGCGCAAACAACGTGGTGGTCAGGAAGATAGATGGGAAAATCAACATCCAGCTGGCGCCTTGCAGATTGCGTGCGCCTTCGGAAATCAACACCCCCCAGGAGGTCATAGGCTCTTGCACCCCAAGACCAAGGAAAGACAGGAAGCTTTCCAGCAAGATGACTTTTGGCACCAGAAGCGTGACGAAAATCACCACCGGCCCCAAAGTATTGGGAATGATGTGGCGTTTCAAAATACCGCCTGTGCCAACGCCCATGGCTTCGGCTGCCAATACATATTCCTGTCGTTTGATGGAGAGGGTTTGGCCACGGACAATCCTTGCCATATCCAGCCATTCCACAGCCCCAACCGCTATGAACATCAGAATGAAATTTCGCCCGAAAAACACGACAAGCAAAATGACGAAAAAGATGAATGGCAGGGAATAGAGCACATCAACGACACGCATCATGACCAGATCAACACGTCCGCCGAAATAGCCGGAAAGCGATCCATAAGTCACGCCAATCAACAGCGCAACGCTTGAGGCCAGCAGACCGATGACCAGTGACACACGCCCCGCGATAAGAGTGCGGGTCATCAAATCGCGGCCATTGGCATCGGTGCCAAAATAGAAATGCTTGCGATCGATCTGTGCCACCAAAGTGCCTGTCAGCTTGTCCTCTGCCAGATCTTGCAATTTGGCATTTTTAAACAAATCTGAACGGTCAACATATTGCGAAGAGCGCTCGCGAATTTCGCGGCGGGATGAGACCTTGGCAATGACCTGATCGCCCTCAATGGCAAAGCTCTCGATGGTAAGGCGCGCCCGTTTCAGGGCTTTGACCATCGCTGGCTCGACAGCTTCATTGCTTGGATAAGCTGTCAGAGAAGCTGGTACTTTCACATAATTGCGATAAACCGTATCAAAGCCATGGGGCGAGAGAACTGGCCCCAGAAAACAGGCGATAGAGATGATAAACAGCGCCACGAAAGAGGCCATGGCCGCTTTGTTGGCTTTGAGCCGTGCCCAAGCATCGTCCCAAAGAGAGCGACCGATTTGCGCCTCTACAACCGTTTCGGTCAGGCTGCCTGCGGGGGTTTTCATTGCATTTTTCATTGTTTTGTTCATGGCTGGCCTCAATCGTAACGAACACGCGGGTCGAGCCATGCATAGAGCAGGTCAACAATCAGGTTGAAAATCATGATAAAGACGGCGATTACAATCACCGTGCCCATGACAAGGGTATAGTCACGGTTCAATGCGGCTTGCACGAAATAGCGCCCTACACCGGGAATGCCATAGATGGTTTCGATGACGACGGAGCCTGTGAGCAAAGCGGCAGCCGCTGGGCCAGCATAAGAGACAACCGGTAATAATGCCCCGCGCAGAGCATGGACGACAACGACCATCCAGCTCGGCAAGCCATTGGCACGGGCTGTACGGATGTGATGAGAGCGCAGGGCTTCAATCATTGAACCGCGGGTCAAACGCGCCACAATCGCCACCTGTGGCAAAGCCAGTGTGATGATGGGCAAGATTTTGTTTGGCCATGCGCCATTGTTCCAGCCGCCAACGGGCAACCAGCCAAGGGCAACCCCAAAAATGAGGGTGAGAACCGGAGCAACCACAAAATTGGGGATGGTGATGCCCATGGTTGCCACTGTCATGACGCTATAATCTGGCGCTCTATTCTGTTTTAGCGCCGCCAAAATGCCCAAAGCCCCACCAAAGATGAGAGCCAATAGAAGAGCATAGCCACCAATTTCGATCGAAATTGGCAAGCCCTGACGGAACAAATCGCCCACCGTGAAATCGCGGAAGAAGAAGCTTGGCCCCAGATCGCCTTTCAGAACATTGCCCATATAAATGACATATTGTTCCCAAAGGGATTTATCGAGTTGATAGATCTTATTGAGATTTTCCATCACTTTGGCCTCTAGTGGGCGCTCCAGATCGAAGGGGCCACCGGGGGCGACGCGGATCAGGAAGAAAGAGATGGTTACAATCAAAAATAATGTCGGAATTGCAGTTAACAAGCGCTTTAGCACATAACGCAACATGCCGGTTTACCTCAGGTTTCTTATGCTGCTAGCTCCTGCTCTATCGGATTTCTCTTGTGTCTGGTAAAGCAGAAGGCATAAGGCACCCTGTCTGCATATGCATTGACAGGATGCCATATTGGTGCTGCCCCTTGATCCAAAAAAGAGACTGAGGGGCAGCTTTTATTAGAGAAAAGCGAAGGCTTTGGTCTTCTTAGCCTTCGATGGACATCCAACGACTTGGATGGACATCAAGAAGGTTATCTTTAAAGCCTTTGAGCTTTGGCGATACCAAATTCATGGAGCCGTAATACATCAGCGGAATGAAAGGCAGATCGCGCATGAAGAGGCTTTCTGCTTGTTTGAGAATTTTTGCCCGCTCTTCCAGATCAACGGTCATTGCCGCCTTATCCATCAAAGCGTCATAATCCGCATTGTTATAGTTGGCATAGTTGAAACCGTCATTGTCAGATTCAACCATGAACAGGAAGTTCTGCGGATCGGAATAGTCACCAATCCAGCCAGCACGCGCCACATCAAAATCACCTTTATCACGAAGGTGAGCATAATGGGTTTTGGTGTCGGTGTTCAGAAGCTTCACATTCACACCAATGGGCTTCCACATATCAGCGATCGCAACCGCGGTGTTCTTGTGGTTCTCAGAGGTGTTATAGCGAATTTCAATCTCAAGCGGATTGGATTCGTTATAGCCAGCGTCAGCCAGAAGCTTCTTGGCTGCATCTTCACGATCCAGCTGATCCATATCTTTATAGTCAGCATAAGCAGGCTCGCCATAGTTACCAATTCCAGGAGGAACGAAGGAATAACCTGCGACCATGGTGCCACCCCAGATTTCTTCTGCGATGAATTCACGGTCAATAGACATGGAC
>JAOXSH010000044.1 GCA_025800145.1 Cohaesibacter sp. | reverse complement strand
CTCATTGAATTGTCTTGACAATTCAATGCAAAAGGTTCGCATCAAAAAAGAAAATACCCCGGCATTGTCCGTCGAAAGATACCTTCTCAGTAAACCATTTCAAAGCATCCTATGGGTCAATCTTTTATGCCGTTGGTATTAGCGACCGGGTAAGGGGATGAAGTCTTTGTCATCGCCAATAGGCAGTTGAAATTTGCCATTTTGCCAATCGCCTTTTGCCCATGCCTGTTTTGCTTCTTCTATTCGCTCTTTGGAAGAGGCAACAAAGTTCCACCAGATATGGCGCGGGCCGTTGAGGGTTTCGCCGCCAAGCAAGATGCATCTTGCGCCTTGCGGACCTGCCGTTATGGTGATGGCATCTGTTGGGCGAAAGACCAGCATTTGGCCGGTTTCATAGCGCTGGCCTGCCACATTTATCGAGCCTTGAGAAATGTAAAGGCCGCGATCTTCGTGATCTTGGGGAAGTGGTAATTTTGCCCCTGCCTCTAATATTGCATCGGCATAGAACATATCTGACCAGACTTTGGCAGGGGCGGTTTCGCCCCAGGCGCGGCCCAGAATCAGGCGGACTTGTTTGCCTTCACCCTCCAGCAAAGGTAGGTTATCCTTGCTGTTATGTTCGAAAGTTGCGGGATTGTCTTCTTGCTCTTCTGGAAGGGCAATCCATGTCTGAATGCCGAACAGGCTGTTTTGCTGGCCACGGGTTTGCTTGCTTGTCCGCTCTGAATGGGTGACGCCTTTGCCGGCTGTCATCAGATTGACCTCTCCGGGATAAATCATTTGATGGGCGCCGGTGCTGTCGCGGTGCTCAAATTCTCCCTGATAGAGATAGGTGACTGTTGAGAGGCCGATATGAGGATGAGGGCGGACATCAATGCCCCCTTGGGTGAGAAATTCTGCCGGTCCCATCTGGTCGAAAAAAATGAAAGGCCCAACCATTTGGCGATGGGGTGCAGGCAAAGCTCTTTTCACTTCAAAGCCACCCAGATCGCGGGCGCGGGGAATGATCAGCGTTTCCAAATCCTTTATTGTATCGCTGTTCATAGGATCGGGTTCGATAGTGGGATTCCAGCTCATGGTTTTAGTCCTTATGGGTTTAGTCCTCATGGTTTATTTGATGCATCTAGTCATCAAGGGGCACGTCAAAAAGGATGAATTCACTTGCCTCACATGCTGTGATGTCAACACTCTCTAACTGGCTTAAAGCCAGTCCATCGCCTGCCTGCATCTGTGTTTGTCCAATGGACAGACTGCCATGGATGAGTTGTACCCAGAGGCCGCGTTTGGGACGCAGATGAAAAGATACCCCTTCATTTGCGACCAGTTTGCTGGCATAAAGATCGACATCGGCATTGATGGAGATTGCGCCATCACGGGCCTCTTTGCTGGCGACCAGACGCAATTGTCCATTTAGATCCTCAAAATGCCGTTGGGCATAGCTTGGCTTCAGCCCTCTTTGCTCTGGCATGATCCAGATTTGTAAAAAATGTACTGGGTCCGTTTGGGAGGCATTATATTCGCTATGCTGGATGCCTGTCCCTGCGCTCATGCGCTGGACATCGCCGGGTTTGATGATGGAGATCTGCCCCATGGAATCACGATGTTCCAGTGTGCCTTCCACCACATAGGAGATGATTTCCATATCATGATGTGGGTGGGCATCAAAGCCTTTACCGGGTGCGACCCTATCTTCATTGATGACGCGCAAAGGGCCAAATTGCATATGGTTGGGATCGTAATAATTGGCAAAGGAAAAGCTGTGTTTGCTTTTCAGCCAGCCATGATCGGCTTGGCCACGTTCATTGGATGGGCGGTGATAGTGCATGGCAGTCTCCTGACAGGCATAGCGCTCATTTTGTTGCGCTTATGCTGTGATCACTTTGTTTGATTCAAAGATAGCGCAAGATATGGTCTGGACTAGAGCTTTGCTTCACATTTCTGTGTTGCGATATTTGCAATAATATGTCTTGATTATTTTCATTAATGTTCTTTTCTTATGGAGACTGTTGCAATGGCCGGGCAAATGGAGCGAATGCAGGTTTTTGTTGCGGTGGCGCAAAGACAGAGTTTTGCCTCAGCGGCACGTGATTTACAGTTGAGCCGCTCCATTGTGACGCGCTATGTGAGTGAACTGGAGGCCGAGCTTGGTGTGCAATTGCTGATCCGTACAACGCGTAAAGTCTCATTAAGCACGGCAGGGCGTTTGTATTTGACCCGGATTGCGCCTTTGCTTGAGGAATTGGGACGCGCGCGAGATCTGGTCTTTGGGCAGCAGGAAGGATTGTCCGGGGATTTGCGGATCAGTGTGCCGGTGTCTTTCGGTCAACGTTTTTTGCCGGACATTCTCTATCCTTTTTATCAGGCGCATCCCGATGTATCGCTTAAGGTGGATATGACAGATCGCTTTGTCGATTTGATGGAAGAGGGCTATGACATGGCCTTGCGGATTTCCGGTCCCCCTGATGGGGTGTCGCATATCTGGCGCAAAATTGCCAAAGTGCCGCGGCTTTTGTTTGCAGCGCCTTCTTATCTGGAGCGGGCAGGGCCGATTGTTGAGCCGAAAGATTTGCAACAGCATGATTTTTTAGGTTATTCGCATTTTGCTTCAGGGCGCAGTTTGCAATTGCAGCATCAGCAATCCGGGCAGCAGGTCAGCGTGCATATGGATTATGCTCTGGAATGCAATAGCGGTGAGGTACTGGTGGCGCTGGCATGTAAAGGGTGTGGTATTGCCTTGACTCCGCTTTTTATGGCCTCTGATGCTCTGAAAAAAGGCCAGCTTGTGCCTTTGCTCAAAGACTGGGTTGCACCGGATATCTGGCTGACCGCCTATTATCCCCCTTATGACAAATTGCCGGCTAAGGTGGCGGCTTTTAGTCGTTTTGTTGAAGACAGATTGGCGTCTGGGCATGATTTTTTGTGTTAATATTTTTGTTTCGTATTTCGCAATAATGAATTGCAAAATCAGTCTCTTTTGCCTTGTTCGTCAAGGAATTAGGTTCAATTTTGAGATTATAGAAAATTGAAGTGAGGGTCTTATGGGCTTGTTGGTTGATGGAAAATGGCAAAATAGCTGGTATGATACAAAAAAATCCGGTGGGAAATTTCAGCGTGAAAGTGCCAAATTTCGCAATTGGATCACGGCAGATGGCTCTGATGGTCCAAATGGAGAGCGCGGCTTTGCGGCGCAAAGCGGGCGTTATCATTTATATGTGTCGTTTGCTTGTCCATGGGCGCATCGGACGGTCATTTTTCGTAAGCTTAAAGGGCTGGAAGAGCATATTGGCCTGACAATTGTCCATGCCCATATGCTGGATCATGGTTGGGCATTTGATCCGCAGGCAGGGGGGGATCCGTTGCATGGGCATGATTATATGCATCAGGTTTATACCAGCGCGATTGCGGATTATACAGGGCGGGTGACGGTGCCGGTTTTGTGGGACAAGCAGACGAATAGTATTGTCAACAATGAATCGTCCGAAATCATTCGCATGTTCAATTGCTCTTTCAATCATATAACTGGCAATGAGCTGGATTTTTATCCAGATCATTTGCGGGACCAGATTGATGCGTGGAATGCGTTTGTCTATCCCAAAATCAATAATGGCGTTTACAAGGCCGGATTTGCCACCTCAAAGGAGGCCTATGAAGAGGCGTTTGATGCATTATTTGAGGCGCTGGACAGTTTGGATGCGCATTTATCCCGCTCGCGTTATTTGGCAGGCTCTGTGATGAGTGAAGCGGATTGGCGCTTGTTTACCACTCTTATTCGTTTTGATGCGGTTTATCATGGGCATTTTAAAACCAATCTCAAACGCATTGAGGATTATGCCAATCTTTCGCATTATGTACGAGATTTGTATCAGCAGCCCGGTGTGGCCGAGACGGTGGATTTCTGGCATATCAAAGAGCATTATTATGTCAGTCAACGCACGATCAATCCGACGCAAATTGTGCCCAAAGGACCGGAGCTGGATTTTATGCGTCCGCATAATCGGGCATTAAATCTATAGGGATAGGATAGCAGATATGAAGGTCTTGCTCTATTTGGCCCATCCAAATTTTGATCGGTCCGGGATCAATCGGCCCATGTTTGAAGCGGCCAGAGGGATAGATGGTGTGACATGTGTTGATCTTTATGCCTGTTATCCGACGCTGGAAATTGATCGTGATTGTGAGCAGGCGCGGTTGCTGGCTCATGATGTGATTGTCTTGCAGCATCCTTTGCATTGGTATTCCGCTCCTTCTATTCTTAAAGAATGGCTTGATCAGGTGTTGGGCTATGGCTTTGCCTATGGTCAGGATGCAAAAGGGGATGTGGTGCTGGCCCTTGCTGGCAAATATATTTTTCATGCGGTCAGTTGCGGTTCGCCCAAGGAGGCTTATAGGGCTGATGGTGCCAATGGAGCGGATGTGCGTCAGTTGCTTCTTCCTTTTGAAAAGAGTTTTGAGTTTTGTCACATGCGCTCTTTGGCACCTTTTGTGTTGTTCTCGGCTGGTTTGCCTATGGCAATTGATGATGGGAATGCTGGGCAAAGGGAGCGTGTGGAGATCTTGCGGACATACAGGCATCATTTGCAGGATTGGAAACAGATGTTGATTGCTTTGCGTGATCATGAACTGGATTTTGAGCAGGCACAATCGGCCCGGATTCTGAATGAGCTTTTGCCGACCCTTTTCGTGCAAACAGGGGATTTGTGATGGAATTGCTTGGTGCTGCTTTTGTCTATCTGATTGCGGCTGTGGTGGCGGTGCCTCTTGCCAACCGCTTTGGGCTTGGCTCTGTTTTGGGATATTTGATTGCAGGGGTCGTGATTGGTCCTGTTCTAGGCGTGGTTGGTGGCGAGACGGTTGAATTGCAGCATTTCGCCGAATTTGGTGTGGTGATGATGCTGTTTTTGGTTGGGCTGGAATTGCAGCCCTCCATGTTGTGGCGTATGCGCACGCAATTGCTTGGTCTTGGTGGCTTGCAAGTGGTTGGCACCACACTGGTGATTGCTGCTATCTGTCTGGCTTTTGGGTTCAGTTGGCAAGTGGCTTTGGCTTTGGGCATGATTTTGGCCCTATCTTCCACGGCCATTGTATTGCAGAGCTTAAATGAAAAGGGCTGGATGGGCACAATTGGGGGCAAAAGCGCTTTTTCGGTTTTGCTGACACAGGATATTGCCGTTATTCCCATGTTGGCCCTGATGCCGCTTTTGGCGGTGCAAGTCCCCTCTTTGCTGGATGGTCAGGCTTTTGCGCCTTTTTTTGAGGGAATTGGTGTTGGTATCGCACATGCTGCTGGTGCTTCTTCGACAGGGGCGCCGACATGGTTTGATGGTTTGCCAGGCTGGGCGCAAGGGCTGTTTGTACTGGCGGTGATTGTGGCCATCATTGTGGCAGGGCGGACGCTGATTGCACCTGTTTTTCGTTTCATTGCCCGATCGGGTTTGCGTGAAATTTTTACCGCTGCGGCCTTGATGCTGGTGATCGGTATTGCGCTTAGTATGAATTATGTCGGTTTGTCTCCTGCTCTTGGGACCTTTCTGGCGGGAGTGGTGCTCTCGGATAGTGATTATCGCCATGAGCTGGAGGCTGATATTGAACCCTTTAAAGGGTTGCTTTTGGGGTTATTCTTTATCACGGTTGGGGCAGGGATCGATTTTCATTTGCTGTTTGCCAATCCTTTTTCCTTGATTGGTTTGGCTCTTGGCTTAATGGTGCTGAAAGCCGTTCTGCTTTACGCTTTGGCAACAGGCTTTGGATTGCGCGGGGCTGATCGCTGGTTGTTTTCTCTTTCATTGGCGCAAGCGGGGGAATTTGCCTTTGTCTTGTTTGGCTTTGCGGCCAGTTCCGAGGTACTTGAGCCTTCCATTATCAAGCCCATGACATTGGTGGTTGCCTTGACCATGATGTTCACGCCCCTTTTGATTTTGTTATATGAATATGTGCTTGCGCCGCGTTCCGTTCTCTTAGCCCAGCAAGAGGCTGACAAGATTGATGAACAAGGAAAAGTTGTTGTGGCTGGTTTGGGCCGGGTGGGGCAGATCATCACCCGAATGTTGATGACCAATGACTTTAAGGTCACAGTTCTGGACCATGATCCTGATGTGATTGAGAATTTGGCGAAAACCGGGTTTCGGGCCTATTTTGGCGATGCGACGCGGCCTGATCTTTTGCATAGCGCGGGGTTAGGGCAGGCGGATCTTTTTATCGCGGCGCTTGATGATCGGAGCAAACAGACCGAAATGGTGCGGCATGTCGCCAAGACCTATCCGTCTGTGACGATTTTTGCCCGAGCGCGTGATCGCCATCATATTTATGAATTGGAAAAGGCCGGGGCGCACCATGTGGAGCGCGAGACCTTTGAAGCGGCCTTGCTTTTGGGGCGCAATGCTTTGGTCTCGCTGGGCTATCATCCTTTTAGAGCGGAAAAAGCCGGGCGCAAATTCCGACGCCATGATTTTGCAACGGTCAATCGGTTGCGTGATTCATGGAATGAGGAAGGCGTCACGGACCATTATATTGATGCCATGCGCGCTCATAATGAGACGCTTTATGACTTGATGAAAGAAGAGCGGATGGAAGACCATGATATGGGAGAGCAGGGTTGGATGAAAGACCCTGATCAGAAGCCCGGCTGATACATTTGGCAAAAAAGGCCGCCCTCTTATACCAACGGCATAAAGGATTGACCCATAGGATGCTTTGAAATGGTTTACTGAGAAGGTATCTTTCGACGGACAATGCCGGGGTATTTTCTTTATTTGATGCGAACCTTTTGCATTGAATTGTCAAGACAATTCAATGAGGCGCGCCCTAGAAAGATAACGCTCTCAGTGAGCCATTTCAAAGCACCGAAGGCCGGTTTTATTGGCTTTCTGGACTGCGCCGCTCTTGCTTTATGGTCATCCAGACCATCACAGCAAAAGCTTCTTACCAGAAAGCCAATAAAATCCGGTCATATGGGTAATCTTTCAGGCCGTTGGTATTATGAGCCTACGTCCTAGGAGAGCGGCCTTTGTTTTGTCATGCAGGTTAACCTGAGAAGTTAGCTAAAAATTGCATTCAGTGTAGCACTCGGGCGCATCACTTTTGCGGTTTTGGCTGGATCAGTGTGGTAATAGCCACCCAGATCTGCGGTAGCGCCTTGAGCTGCGGCCAATTCTGCAAGGATTGTGTCTTCCCCTTCTGTCAAGGCTTTGGCGATTGGGGCAAAATGCGCGGCCAGTGCGGCATCATCGGATTGTTCGGCCAGTGCTTGTGCCCAATAACGGGCAAACCAGTAATGGCTGTCACGATTGTCCGGCTCACCGACTTTGCGCGATGGGGATTTGTTGTTGTCAAGAATGCCTTGGGTTGCCACCTCAGCGGCTGCGCCCAGTATGCCTGCTTTGCTATTGCCTTTGCTATCGGCAAGGAAATTCAGGCTTTCGCCAAGGGCGCAGAACTCGCCCATGGAATCCCAACGCAGGTGATTTTCTCCCACCAATTGCTGCACATGTTTTGGAGCAGAGCCGCCAGCGCCGGTCTCGAACAGGCCGCCGCCATTCATGAGTTTGACAATGGAGAGCATTTTGGCCGAGGTGCCCAGTTCCAGAATGGGGAAGAGATCGGTCAAATAATCACGCAGCACATTGCCGGTAATGGCGATGCTGTCCTTGCCTGCGGTGATGGTGATCAGTGATTGACGGGTGGCAGCGCGCGGTGCCATGATCTGGAATTTGTCGGCAACTCCAGCGGCTTCCAAAGCTGGTGTTACATATTTGATCAGTTCTGCATCATGGGCGCGGTTTTCATCAAGCCAGAAGATAGCTTCAGAGCCGGTAAGGCGCTGGCGATCCATGGCAAGCTGGATCCAGTTTTCAATCGGAGCTTTTTTGACGGTGCAAGAGCGCCAGATATCGCCTTTTTCGACATCATGACTATGCAATGTTTCACCATTGGCCAGCACAATGCGGATGGTGCCATCCGCAGGCGCTTCAAAGGTGGTTGGGTGAGAGCCATATTCCTCCGCCTTTTGGGCCATTAGGCCCACATTGGCCACAGCACCAGCTGTTGCAGGATTGAGAGCGCCATTTTCCTTGAAGAAATTGATGCTCTCGTCATAGACAGGGGCATAGCAATTGTCCGGGATCACGCAATTTGTGTCGCCTTTTTTGCCGTCTTCATCCCAGCCTTTGCCTCCTGCGCGGATGACTGCTGGCATGGAGGCATCAATGATCACATCTGATGGCACATGCAGATTGGTGATGCCTTTGTCACTGTCCACCATATACATGGCCGGACGTTCGGCGTTGAGCGCGTCAATGGCGGCCATGATGTCGGCATTGTCTTTGACGCGGTCCAACAAATCGCCCATGCCGGAATTGGCATTGACGCCCAAGGCCTCCAACTCGCTGGCAAATGTTTCAAAAACAGGAGCCAGCCAGGCTTTCACCGCATGACCAAAGATGATGGGGTCGGAGACCTTCATCATGGTGGCTTTCATATGCAGGGAGAACATGGTGCCGTCTTTTTTGGTGTCTTCAATGGCGTCTGTCAGGAATGAAGACAAAGCTTTTGCTGACATGAAAGTGGCATCGGCAACCGTGCCTTCTTGCAAAGGCCAGCTATCCTTGAGCATGGTGGTGGAGCCATCTTTGCCGACAAATTCGATTTTTGCATCCCCAGCCTGTGCTTTGCTGATGGTGGCTGATGTCTCATTGGCATAGAAATCATTGCCGGGCATGGAGGACACTTTGGTCTTGGAGCCAGCGTCCCATGCCCCCATGGAATGGGGATTGTTCTGGGCGTAATTTTTTACAGCGCGTGCCGCACGACGGTCTGAATTGCCCTCGCGCAGAACCGGGTTTACCGCAGATCCTTTGATCGCATCATAAGCGGCCTTGATGGCTTTTTCTTCGTCATTTTGCGGATTTTCAGGATAGTGTGGCACAGCAAAGCCTTGTGATTGCAATTCTGCAATGGCAGCGGTGAGCTGGGGAACAGATGCCGAGATATTGGGCAATTTGATGACATTGGCATCGGGTGTTTTGACCAGTTCGCCAAGCTCGGCCAGATCGTTTGCAATGCGCTGATCTTCGTTCAAATAGGACGGTACAGCAGACAGGATACGGGCAGCCAGGGAAATATCCTTGGTGCCAACCTTGATATCTGCGGCGGACGCGAACGAGCGGATGATGGGCAGAAATGAGGCGCTGGCCAATTCTGGTGCTTCATCCACGATGGTATAAATGATATCTGGTGTCGAGCTTTCGGACATTTCCTTACCTTTCAGCACTTCTTGAAATCTGGGTGTGAAATCCGGATCACAGCATGCCATGCGCTGTTTTGCCTATGAAAATTTGGGCAAATCCGGGCAGAGCTGTGGCTGTGACCATCCCTTGCTTGGGGTCTATCAGGACAGGGGGAAGATAGCCATGGCTTTTTTGTTCGACTTCGGTCGCATAGGCTCAATGAATGGGTCCTGAGCCTAGAGCATTTTGAATAACCACGTCGTTATTCAAAATGCTCTAGTCTTTGTTTCTAAGCATATTTTTGTCCGAAAACCGCACACACTTTTCGAAAAATATGCTCTAGATGCTGGGGATGGGGTCTGATTTGTCAAATTCCGTAAATATATGGATATTTCGGCTGGGCACATGGACACAGTCCAGTGAGGCCCTTAAGACAGGAATGGGTTTGATCTGTCTCGCATATGCCGGAGTTTATCATGAAACGTATTTTTATCACTGGAACTGCCGGTTTCATTGGATATCATCTGGCCAAATTGCTGTTGTCCGAGGGCTTTGTCGTCTATGGCTATGATGGTATGAGCGACTATTATGATGTGCGTTTGAAAGAGCGGCGTCATGCCATGTTGCGTCAGAGCGCCAATTTTGCAGCGACTGAGGGTTTGCTGGAAGATGCGGTGCTGCTTGATCAGGCGATGGATGACTTCAAGCCAGATATGGTGGTGCATTTGGCGGCGCAGGCTGGTGTGCGCTATAGTCTGGACAATCCCCGTGCCTATATTGATGCCAATGTGGTGGGCTCTTTCAATGTCATGGAAGCTTCGCGACGCCTGAATGTTGAGCATTTGCTGATGGCCTCAACGTCTTCTGTTTATGGGGCCAATGAGGACATGCCGTTTGTTGAAAGCGAGCGAACAGACACACAATTGACCATTTATGCCGCGACCAAAAAGGCCAGCGAGAGTATGGGGCATTCCTATGCGCATTTATGGAATTTGCCGGTGACCATGTTTCGCTTCTTCACGGTTTATGGGCCATGGGGACGACCGGATATGGCGCTGTTCAAGTTTGCCGATGCCATTTTGGACGGGCGGCCTATTGATATTTATAACAATGGCGATATGTATCGCGATTTTACCTATATTGACGATTTGGTGCGCGGCATTCGTTTGCTCATGGATGCAGTGCCACAACGCCCAAAGGATGGTGTGGTGCCAAAAGGAGATAGCCTGTCTTCAGTTGCGCCTTATCGCGTGGTAAATATTGGTAATTCTGACAAGGTTCGATTGCTGGATTTTGTCGATGCCATTGAAGCGGAGATTGGTATCAAGGCCATTCACAATTATATGCCGATGCAAAAAGGCGATGTTCCTGCCACTTGGGCCAATGCGGATTTGTTGCAAAATTTGACCGGCTATTGCCCTCAAACCAATTTTAGGGATGGTGTTGCACGCTTTGTTGCATGGTTTCGCGATTATTATCAAAAATAAATTTATACGGAAAATGTGATCTAGCCTTTTGTTTTTTCCGTATAATTATCCCTTTGTTTATGCAATTTTTGAGTGATTTTCCTTGGTTATTCACTTATACTCTTATTTTGGTAAGTTTGCATAAACCAAATTACCGCACTCTTTGTTTAACGTGAAAGGGCGTGGTGATGAGAAAGTCCATTCGATTTCAAATAATTTCTTTGGTTTTGGTTCCAATGACAGCTGCTGTTCTCTTTGCAGGCATTGCTGTTTGGGAAAAATATATAGAATTAAGCCATCATGATCAAATGAAGCCGCTTATTTACTTGGCTGAAGACGCTTTTGATTTGGTTGAATCTATTCAATTGGAGCGGGCTAAGACTTCTAAGCTTATTGAGTCAGATTATGACTATGATTATGTTGAGCCAGTTAAGAAAGCGCGTCAGAAAAGCTCTGATGTGATCAAGACATTTGATCTTCATGTTGCGCAATTGTCTCTTGATGATAAAAGGCTACTTAATGAAATTACACATGTTTCTGATGCTATTCATGAAATAGATGACATTCGCAAACTTGTGGATCAGAGAAATTTATCTGCTGGCAAGATCAAAAAATTATATTCCAAGGAGATTAAAGAGCTGGTGCATTTGATTGCCTTGGCGATTGAGGCCAGCCCATCACCTGAAATTAGTGGTGAATTGGTGCCTTTTCTGGCTTTAACCGAAGCCTTGGAAGCGGGCAGTCTTGAAAAGTCGCTTGGTTATAATTTGCTGCAACAAAAACAGAGCGGCAAAGTGGATAGCAAAACCTATGTGGCCTTTATGAAGGCCTATGGTGGGGAAGCTGCTTATTTGAAAGAATTTTCTGCTGTTGCGCTGAAAGAGCAAATTGCCCTGTTTGATCGAGAGGTGAAAGGGTCTTCGGTTGAGAAGGTGGAAGATGCGCGCAAGCATTTACAGGTGATTGCCCTGAAAGAGGAAGATTGGGCTATGGATGGCGCAGACTGGTTCAAAGCCAGTGTTGAGCGTCATGAAAAAATTCGCAAAGTCGCGTTGGATCTGGTTCACCGGGCAGAAGCTGCGATGGAAGCGGATGTTGCCGGTTTGCAAAATCATATTATGTGGCTTGTGATTGCCAGTGTGATTATGCTCTGTGTGACAGTTGGCTTGGTTCTGTTCCAATTGCGGGCTATTACCACTTTGTTGAAATATGTTCGCAATGCCATTTCCCGGATTGTGAATGGGGAGTTGGATTTTGATGTGGAGCATACTGAGCGCGGTGATGATATTGGCGATATCGCCAAGGCCATTGTTGTGTTTCGTGAGGCATCTATCGAGCGGCAGCGTTTGCAGACCATTAATCTGAAAAAGCAGGATATGGATATTTTGCGGCAGAACCAGATGGATCAGCTGATTGCAGATTTCAGGGTAGCCGTTGATGAAGTGCGCGCGGTTTTGACGACGGAGACCGGCATGATGGCCGATACATCCAATGGTTTGATAAATTTGGCGGATCAGGCCTCTTCGTCTGCCTCTTCGGCCAATGAAGCTTCTGATATTGCCTCAAGCAATGTGCAGACGGTTGCGGCAGCATCTACGCAAATGGCCGCCTCCATTCAGGAAATTGGAGAGCAGATCAATCGTGCTTTGACGATTTCTACCAATGCCACTCATGTGGCCAATAGCACCAATGAAAGCGTCTCAAAGCTCTCTGAGGGTGCTGTGAAAATTGGTGAAGTGATTGAAATGATCCGAGCCATTGCTGAACAGACCAATTTGCTGGCGCTCAATGCCACCATTGAAGCGGCTCGTGCTGGAGAAGCAGGCAAAGGCTTTGCGGTTGTGGCGGCAGAAGTGAAAGACTTGTCAACTCAGACTGCTCGGGCGACCGATGAAATTGCCGCCCAGATTGGTGATATTCAGACGTCTACAACCCGTGCGGTGGAGTCCATTCAGCAAATCAGTAGCAATATTGATGATGTGGCAGAGGTTACCAATGCCATTGCTGCGGCGGTGGAAGAGCAAACAGCGGCCACGTCCGAGATCTCTGAAAGTATTGGTCGGGCGGCTGATGGCAGTGATTATGCTACGCAAAATGTCAATAATGTCGCCGAGGTGATTGCCCAGACGCGGGATCAATCCAGCCGGGTTGGATCTGCCTCGGAGCAATTGACAGGGGTTACCAGCCGTCTTGCTGATTTGGTTGCCGAATTTTTGGTCAATGTGCAACAGGATGTTGAAGACCGACGCGCCGATGCTCGTCGTGTTGTCGAGGGCAATGTTGTTGTGCTGCGCAATGGAAATCGTGCTGAAGGCTGGTTGATTGATGAAAGTGAAAGCGGGCTGGCTATGGCAGGCATTGAAGGCCTTAGCAAAGGGGAGCGCTTTATGATTGAGTATAATGGTTTCCAGTATAGTCTGGATGTGACCTGGTGCAATGGCGAGCGCTGTGGTTGCCGTATTCTCGATAAGGTGCCTTTGCAAAACCAGGATGCGGCCTAATCTTTCGTGCCGTTGGTATTACAAAGTGATTGCGGCTCCCCCGGCCTTGCCGGGGGAGCTTTTTTATCAGTGACTTTCTTGGATTTTTTTCACCAACTCCGTCACCCGGTCTGCATTGTCTTTGGCCAATGTACCGTCCTGATGATAGAGATTGTTTTCAAAGCCGATGCGGGCTTTGCCACCTTTTTCCAAGGCTTTGAGCAGGCATGGGGTTTCCTTTTTGCCAAAGGCACAACATCCCCAGTCGGGGGTGAGGGGGCTATAGGCTGACAGGCTGTTCAAAAAGGGATCGAGGTCTTCGGGATGGGAGATTTGCCCATTTTTGTAGCGACCCAGCACGAAAAGCACTTGCAGATTGTGTGAGGGCAGATGGTGTTCGTTGATCAGTCGGGCCAGTGTCAGGCTGTCTTGCTCATCATAGAGAATGTGCTGGATTTCGACGCCTTTTTCACTTTGCTCCCAATAGAAATTGAACACCTCTTTGCTTTCTCCTTCGCTTAACATTTCGCGGATGGAGATAGAGACCGCCTTAGGATTTGCGTCTCTTACAAGGCTGCGTTGTTGGGATGGGGAGTAAAGGTCTACAGCTTCGGTTGTGATTTGTACCCACATATCTGGCACTTGCAGGGCCAATTCGGCTTGCAATTCACGATATAGGCCAGCATCGAGCAGGTGCTTTTGGTCTTTGTCACGCAGATGGGCATGAATGCCATCTGCTCCTGCGGCAAAGCAGGCTTTTGCGGTTTGGACGGTTTGCTCAATGGTAACGGGCAAAGCCGGATGATCGGCTGTTGTGCGGCGCGCGCCATTGGGGGCGACGAGAATGTTGGGTAATGGCATTAGGTTGAGATCTCCTAAAATACCTCATCAAATGCAAGGCTGAGCTTTTCGATGATTTCATCAATATGCTCCTCTTGCATGATGAAAGGGGGAGCCAGCAGGATATGGTCGCCTTTGACCCCATCAATGGTGCCACCCATGGGATAGCAGACAAGGCCAGCGTCAAAGGCGGCTTTTTTGAGGGCTTTATGTATGGCTCTTTTGGGGTCAAAAGTTTGTTTTGTTTCGCGATTTTCGACAATTTCCAAGCCAATGAATAACCCTCTGCCTCGGATGTCACCAATATGGGGATGGGCGGCAAAAGCATTTTTGAGGGCCGATTGCAGTTTTTCTCCCATGATGGCGCAGCGTTCGGTCAAGCCGCCATCGGTTAATTTGGTGAGCACGGCCAAAGCTGCGGCAGCGGCTGTGGGATGCCCAATATAAGTATGGCCATGCTGGAAAAAGCCTGATCCCTCTTCAATGGCTTTATAGATTTTATCACTGCATAGCATGGCGCCTATTGGCTGATAGCCTGCCCCCAGTCCTTTGGCAATGGTCAGCAAATCGGGCTGAATACCATCTTGCTCGCAGGCAAATAAGGTGCCTGTACGCCCCATGCCGCACATGATCTCATCCAGCATTAAAAGAATGCCATATTGGTCGCATATTTCGCGGATGCGTTTGAAATATCCCTCAACGGCTGGCAAGGCACCAGCGGTGGCGCCAACGACAGGCTCGGCAAAGAAGGCCATGACCTGTTCGGGGCCTTGGCGGATAATTTCGGCTTCCAGTTCGTTGGCTATACGCTGGCCATAGTCATAGCTGCACTCACCGGGTTTTTTATCGCGATATTCATAGCAAGGGGCAATATGACTGGTTTCGATCATCAAAGGGGCAAATGGTTCGCGCCGCCATAGATTGCCGCCTGTTGCCAAAGCGCCCAATGTGTTGCCGTGATAGGACTGGCGGCGGGCAATGACTTTGTGCCGCTGGGGCTGACTGATTTCGATGAAATATTGCCGGGCGAGTTTGAGCGCTGCTTCAACGGCTTCTGAGCCGCCGGACACCAGATAAACGCGGTCTAGGCCGTCAGGGGCGTGTTTGATCAATTTATCGGCAAGGGCTTCTGCCGGTTTTGAAGTGAAGAAACCGGTATGGGCAAAGGCGATTTGATCAAGCTGGTCTTTGATGGCTTTTATGACATCGGCATCATTATGGCCCAGACAGGAAACAGCGGCTCCGCCAGAACCATCGAAATAGCGCTTGTCATTGACATCATAAAGATAGACGCCTTCGCCGCGCGCAATGGTGGGAGCATTTTGTTTTGTGTGGCGTGCAAAGATATGGGACATGATGTCTCCTTCATGAAGCGGATTTGATCATCGTCTATCATTGAAAAATATGAGATACATTTGTTTCATCTGTTGACAAGGTGTAAAACAAATGAAACTCTATAAAAAGGATGAAGTGAGGCAAAACACACAAAAAAACTCACAAAAATCTTGTTTTGATTGGGGGGGCAGGGCGCTGCAAAGTCTATCACTTGAGGATCGCATTGCGGGCAAATATAGTCTGTTGAGTGAAAAATTGCGACTTGCTGCGGATTTTATTCTGGACAATCCGTTTGAGGTGGCGACGCGCAGTTTGCGCTCTATCTCAAGCATGGCCAAGCTTGCGCCTGCGACTTTTTCCCGCTTGGCGCGTTCGCTGGATTTTGACTCTTACGAGGAATTGCGCGAATTATGCCGCCAATCTGCCGGGCAAGCGCGTGCCACTTTTTCGCAAAAAGCGGGTATGTTGCAAGATTTGGATGAATCAGGGGATATGCCGTTCTTGCATCGGCAGGCGGAGGCTTGTCTTGGTAATATCGGGCAAGTGGTCTCTGATATGGATGTTGGGCGTTTGGAGCAGGCCACGGAGCGTCTTGCCTCGGCAGGGCGTGTTGTGTTGTTTGGTTGTTATGCATCGACGGGCATTGTTGAATATTTTGGCTATTTGGCAAACTTTTTCACCTCAGAGTGGCGCATTGCCGGTCGTATGGGGGCATCGCCCAGTACAGAGATTGCAGATCTGAAAATAGGGGATGTTTTGGTAATTATCACCAAACCGCCTTTTGCGCGACATTCTATTCTTGCAGCTCAAATGGCGGTGGAAATGGGTGCCTATGTGCTTGTGATTACAGATAGTTATAACTGCCCGGCATTGGAATTTGCTTCCAATTATTTTGTTATTCCTTCAGAGAGTCCACAATTCTTCTCTTCTTATGTGGCCACTCTTATGCTAATTGAAACTTTAGTAGGAATGCTTGTTGCTCAAGCTGGCAGCTCTGCTCGCTGTCGGATTGAGGATATTGAGCGACGCAATCGGGTGTTGGGAGCCTTCTGGGAAGAAGGGTCTTGATGGTCTGACTTTATAAGACTTTTCAACTTTAGGGAGAAACATATGTTGAAAAATGTCAAATTGACAGCTGCTCTGCTGGCCGCTGGTGTAGCTTACTCTCCAGCTGCTTTTGCTGAAGAATTCATCACCATTGGTACTGGCGGTGTGACTGGCGTTTATTATCCAACCGGTGGTGCCATCTGCCGTCTGGTTAACAAAGGCCGTAAAGATCATGGCGTGCGTTGTTCTGTTGAATCCACCGGTGGTTCTGTTTACAACATCAATACCATCCGTGAAGGCGAGCTGGAATTTGGTGTAGCCCAGTCTGACTGGCAGTTCCATGCTTATAATGGGACATCCAAGTTTAAAGAAAAAGGCAAGTTCGAAGATCTGCGCGCTGTTTTCTCTGTGCATCCAGAGCCATTCACCGTTGTTGCCCGTGCTGATTCCGGCATCAAAAACTTTCAGGATCTGAAAGGCAAGCGTGTCAATATCGGTAACCCCGGTTCTGGCGCTCGCGGCACTATGGAAGTTGTGATGGAAGCCATGGGTTGGAAAACCTCTGATTTTGCCCAAGCAACCGAGCTGAAGCCTGCCGAGCAATCTGCTGCTCTGTGTGACAACCAGATCGATGCCATGGTCTTTACCGTTGGCCATCCTTCCGGCACCATTCAGGAAGCCACCACTGCTTGTGATTCCGTGCTGGTAACCGTTGACGGCCCAGTGATTGAAAAGCTGATCGCTGACAACAGCTATTATCGTTCTGCGACTGTGCCTGGTGGCATGTATCGCGGTAACGACGCTGACGCTGTAACCTTTGGTGTGGGCGCGACGTTCGTGAGCTCTGCAAAAGTGTCTGAGAAAACCGTTTACACTCTTGTGAAATCTGTTTTCGAAAACTTTGATGCGTTCAAAAAGCTGCATCCTGCTTTTGCCCATCTGAAGCCTGAAGATATGGCAACAGCTGGTCTGTCTGCACCTTTGCATGCTGGTGCTGCAAAATATTACAAAGAAAAAGGCTGGGTTAAATAAGCCTGCCTTTTCTTTGTCGCTTATGTAAGGCTTTTGCTTCGTAAGCGAGACTTTTGGGGAAGGGGCGACGAGGATCAATCGTTGCCCCTTCTTGCTTTTGGGCGTTCAATCGTGCGCTGAATGCTGTTTGGCAGCTTTTGTATGTTAGGACAGCATTGAGGGCCAGATTGGGTTGCTGATCGGGATTTGAGGCATAAAGCCCGGCATTGGTTGCATCTATAAGAAAAGATACTGTTGTGGTGCAGCTTGGGGCGTTCTAGGGGAAAATCGTGTATGTCTGACAAGAATGTGAAAGGTCAGCCGCTTTCCGAAGAGGAGTTGCAGGAACTGGTTGCGGCCAGTGATGCAGGTTCGCGGAATCCGGCTGGTATGGTTGGAATTTTACTGGCAACGCTTGCTGTTGTCTGGTCTTTGTTTCAGGTGATTTTGGCGTCTCCTATCTCCTTCCATATTTTGCCGGGAGATTTGATCAACAATTCACGCCAGATCCATTTGGCCTTTGCCATCTTTTTGGCTTTCATGGCTTATCCTGCGCTGAAAAACAGCCCGCGTCATTATATCCCCATTCAGGATTGGATCTTGGCAATCGCGGCGACCTTTATCGCGCTGTATGGCTTCATTTTTTATCAAAAGATTGTCGATAGTGGCGGTTTGGCCGATGATGTCGATAAGTGGTTTGCGCTGGTTGGTCTGATCCTGTTGTTCGAAGCAGCCCGGCGTGCGCTTGGTCCGGCTATGGCCATCATTGCCACCATCTTCCTGGCTTATGTGTTTTTCGGTGCGTCCGAATTTGTGCCAGAGGTGATCCGCTGGAAAGGCGCATCGCTGAAAAAAGCCATGAGCCATATGTGGATCACATCTGAAGGTGTGTTTGGCATTGCGCTTGGTGTCTCGACCAAATTTGTCTTCCTATTTGTTTTGTTTGGTGCCTTGCTGGATAAGGCGGGAGCAGGCAATTATTTCATCAAAATGGCCTTTGGTGCGCTTGGGCATTTGAAAGGCGGTCCGGCGAAAGCGGCTGTTGTTGGCTCTGCGGCGACAGGCCTTATTTCCGGTTCATCTATTGCCAATGTGGTGACCACAGGCACTTTCACCATTCCGTTGATGAAACGGGTTGGTTTCTCTTCCGAGCAAGCAGGCTCGGTTGAGGTGGCGTCCTCTGTGAATGGTCAGATCATGCCGCCCGTGATGGGGGCTGCGGCCTTTTTGATGGTGGAATATGTGGGCATTTCCTATGTCGAAGTGATCACTCATGCTTTCCTTCCGGCGGTGATTTCCTATATCGCGCTGGTTTATATCGTGCATCTGGAAGCAGTGAAGCGCAATATGCCGGTGATTGGCCACAAAGCTGTGTCAACCGCACGCACTATTATGGGCATGTTGGGCTTTTTCGCGCTGTTTGCCGGAATTTGCTATGGGGTAAAATTCCCTGTTCAGGCTATTGTCTCGCTGGTGCCTGAGGGGGCTAGCTGGATTTTGGCGGCTATGGTTGGTGTTGCCTATCTTGTCTTACTGAAAATGGCGGCAAGTGTTGAGGATTTGCATCCTGACGATCCCAATGCCAAGGAAGTGACCTTGCCAGATATCGGGGCGATTTATAAATCTGGCCTTTATTATTTGCTGCCCATCATTGTCCTGGTTTATTTCCTGATGATTGAGCAAAAATCACCGGGCTTGTCTGCCTTTTGGGCAACGGTTTTGTTGTTTGTGATTTTGCTGACACAACGTCCATTGAAAGCCATTTTCCGGGGTGAAAATCATATTGTGGAGGCCTTCAAGGAAGGCGTTCATGATATGATTGTTGGCCTGATTGATGGTGCACGCAATATGATTGGTATTGGCCTTGCCACGGCAACGGCTGGTGTGATTGTTGGCACTGTGACCTTGACCGGTATTGGTCAGGTCATGGCGGATTTGGTTGAGTTCATTTCCGGTGGCAATCTGATTTTGATGTTGGTGTTTGTTGGGATGTTGTCGCTCATTTTAGGCATGGGCCTGCCAACCACGGCCAATTATATTGTTGTCTCTTCGCTTATGGCCGGTGTGGTTGTTGAACTGGGTGCGCAATCTGGCTTGATCGTGCCTCTGATTGCGGTGCATTTGTTTGTCTTCTATTTTGGCATTATGGCTGATGTGACACCGCCTGTGGGGCTTGCTTCCTTTGCAGCGGCCGCTGTCTCTGGTGGGGATGCCATCAAGACCGGCTTTACCGCCTTCTTCTATAGCCTTCGTACGGTTGCCCTGCCGTTTGTCTTCATCTTCAACACTGATTTGTTGCTGATTGACGTGACATGGTATCAGGGGATTTTGGTCTTCATTGTGGCGACGATTGCCATATTGATCTTTACCGCTGGCACGATGGGGTATTTTGTCACCCGTAGCCGTATTTATGAATCCGTTGCTTTGGTGCTGATTGCCTTTGTGTTGTTCCGTCCTGACTTTGTGATGGATCGCATTCAACCGCCTTATATCGAGCTTGAAACATCACAAGTGGTCTCCAGCTTTGGTGAAGCTGCGCAAGGCGATGAAATGCGTCTGGTTGTTTCTGGACCTGACTTTGATACCGACGCTATTAAGGAAACGACCCTGATTTTGCCTGCTGGTAAAGAAGAGGGAGGGGAAGCGCGTTTTCAGGCTCTGGGGCTGGCCACTTTGGAAGAAGATGGCAAATTGAAGTTGGATGAACCTTTTCCGGGTACTGCTTTCTCCAAAAAATTGCAAAGTTTTAATTTTTATGGGGATGAGCCTGTTGTGATCAAATCTGCCAAATTGTCGGCGGATCAATTGCCTAAGGAATTGATCTTTATTCCGGGTCTTCTTTTGCTTGGTCTGGTTTATATGATGCAAAAAATGCGCGCTCGCCGTGAAGAAGGAGCAAAAGCATGAGCAAGGCTATTTTATGTGCTGTCGATATTTCGCAGACGAGCAGTGAAGAAGAGGTGTTGCAGACGGCGGCCAAATTGGCCGAGCTGGACGGGGCCTCGCTTGATATTGTCACCGTTGTGCCCAATTTCGGGATGAATTTGGTTGGCTCCTATTTTGATGAGAATTTTCAAAAGCAGGCGGTCAAGGAAGCCAAACAGCGGTTGAATGACATGGTCATCAAGGTGCTGGGCACAGAATGGAATGACAAAGTACGCCATATTGTCGGTGCCGGGTCCATTTATGAGGAAATCTTGCAACTGGCCGAGCAGATTGATGCGGATCTGATTGTCATTGGTGCGCATAAGCCGGGTTTGAAAGAGTATTTGCTGGGGCCAAACTCTGCTCGTGTTGTGCGTCATTCCAAATGTTCGGTTTATGTGGTGCGTGAGAACTAGGATGTAGCCTCATAGGGATGATGTATTTGGTAGAGGCTAATTTTTTGGATGTTTAAATGGCCGCGCTTTCGCTTTGTCATCATCTTGGGTTGGTGGGCGGCAAGGTGCAAAGAAGACTGTTCGAATGGGCAATCAGTCCATCCTTCACACTTTTCCGCGCGATGGCGGGCCATTTAAGCGCTAAATACACCAGATTTACGAGTTTACGTCCTAAGTGCCGATTTAAAAGTCTCCGAGTGAGACTTTTATACCAACGAGTAGAAATAATGACCCATAGGATGCCTTTAAATGGTTGACTGGCAAGGCGTCGGCTCGATCGGACAATGCTGGGGCATTTTCTTTTTTGATGCGCACCTCATTGAATTGTTAAAA
>JAOXSH010000031.1 GCA_025800145.1 Cohaesibacter sp. | reverse complement strand
ATCGTTTTGGCATCGGGAACTTTGTCAGACAGGCCAAGCCCCAAGAAGCGCATGAAGGACAGGCGATCGTTGATCAGAAATTCTGTCCTGTCGTCGCTGAGATTATTTTGGGTTTGAATGATCAGGAGCTTGAACATCATGACAGGATCAAAGGGTGGCCTTCCGCCCTTGGCTCCATCTCCATAGGCCAGCGCCTTATCCAGAACAGACCGGACGATCTCAAAATCAACCAGCCGATCATAGGCTTCCAATTGATCGCCGATATCGCTCAGTCTTTTGAGCCGCTCATCAACGTCAAACAAGCCTGGTTCCCTCATTTTTCCCCTCCAAATCAACGCCGAGCCAGTGAATCAGAAAACAAGCCGAATGGCCATAATCAACATGGGTTAATAGAGGTCCTCACTTTCCTAAACTGGGAACCACAAAAACAGATTCAGATAATCCGCCTGCATATCTCTTTTCAATTCATGACAATTGGTCAAAATTCTCCATCACCATATCGAGACAGATCAGCCCCCCTCTGCCCTCTTTTTCAGAAATGATTGTGAGATCCGCTTCAAAGAGCGTTGCAATTTCGTTGGCGATGGCCAGCCCCAGTCCGGCGCCATCGCCAAGCTTTGTGTAAGAGTTGAACCGTTCAAATTGTGTTGCAATTTCATCGGCAATGCCTGCGCCATTATCTTGCACTTGCAGCCGTGCAAATGCTTGATCATTGCGTCTAAAAGCAGACACCCGCACCGTGATTTCTGTGCCGCCCTTTGCATGTTTGATGGCATTATCAATCAGATTTTTTAGCAATTCTCCCACCAGGATTTCATCGCCTTTGCAAAGCGCCTGAATTTGGGATTCAAAGCCAAGATCAAAGCCCGCTTCATGGGCGATGGGCACAAAGGATGTGGTAATTTCTTTTGCGATATCCGTCAGATTGATCTGTGTTTTTTGCATATATTCGCTTGTGCTGTGATCAAGCCGGGCTAGCATCATCAATTGCGATAACGTGCGCTCAGCATCGACGATAGCCCGATTGCAGTCGAGCAAAGCCTGTCTTGCGTCATCCAGAGTATCCGCACGTTGAGCAAGCGTGATTTGAGTATGTATGATTGCCAAAGGGGTGCGGATTTGATGGCTTGCATTGCCGGTAAAATTTTTCAAAGCATCAATGGCAGAAGACAAGCGCGCCATAAAATCATTGATCCGCGTCACCAACCCTCCCACTTCTTGCGGGACATGATGCAAAATAGGGCGCAAGTCATCGGGATTGCGCCTACCAATTGCAGCCTCAAGCTTGATCAAAGGCCGCAAGCCCCGCGTCACAGCAAACCAAACAATGACCGCAGCAGACAAAACAAGTAAAAGCTGACGCAAGGCAGAGCGGATCAGAATTTCACGAGTCAAACGCTGGCGGGCAATCGTGGTTTCGGCAACAGTGACACGAAAGGGCATGGAGCGAAGACCGGAAGAAGCCGCTGTATACATCACAGCAAGACGGATTTTGTCTTTCTTGTAAATCGCATCATCAAACTGGATTGTGTCCCGTGCCGCCAGATTTTGCGGCTTTTTGACGGTTACCGGCAATTGATGATAACCAGTGACAAATTCATTATCCGGGCCATCAATTCGATAAAAAACACGATCTTGCGCAGCAGAGGTAAGCATATCCAAGGCAACATAGGGGATATCGACCTCTAGCTGACCAGTATCATTGACAAAAACACGCTCGGAAATAGCCTGAACAGATCCTGCCAAAACCCGATCTGCCGCTTCATTGGCGGTTTGGCGGGCCGTGAAATAGCTATCCCCCAATGCCAAAAGCGCAATCAGACCCAAAGGGATGAGCAGCCAGAGCAACAGGCGGCGGCGCAGGGAATAAGGGGATGGATGTGCCTTCATGCCTGTTCAATGTCTGATTTTAAAAAATAGCCAAGCCCGCGTGCCGTTTTGATTGTGATATCAAAGGACGTCAAGCGCTTGCGCAAGCGAGAAATATATTGTTCGACAGCATTTTCGCTCAATTCATCATCAAAGCTGGACAAGGAATCCAGAATTTGCGCCTTGGACAAAACCCGACCATTGGCCAGCATCAGGGCTTGCAAAACGTGAAATTCCCGCGCTGGTATCTCTTCCAATTGGTCATCCAAATGAAGGGTTTGGGCGCTCATATCCAGACAAATCCGACCCATTTCCAACTTGGCAGACATAGCAGAAGAGCGGCGGCGCAACAACGCACGAATACGTGCTTCCAGTTCGGGGATTTCAAACGGTTTGGTCAGATAATCATCTGCGCCCAGATCCAATCCCCTAATGCGATCCTCCAAATCATCGCGCGCGGTCAGTACCAGAACCGGCGTATCATTGCGCCTTGAGCGCATATTTTGCAAAATCTCAAACCCGCCCATATTGGGTAAATTCAAGTCCAGCAAGGCAAGATCATAGCTTTGAGCGGCAAGAACAGCGTCGGCTTCATCTCCACTTTTGACACAATCCACCGCATAGCCATTGGTGAGCAAAATTCTGCTCAATCCTTGCGACAAGGCCTCATTATCCTCGACAATCAAAATACGCATCCAGTCCTCCCCAGACCCCCGCCCCCAAAAAAAGGCCTCAAGACCCCAGGCCTGTTCGACCAGTCTAATGGCAAGATTGCTCTTGTGCCTAGCAAAAATCTATGGCTGACTAGGCTAAATTCATGAGTCCTGAGCCTAAACACCTACTTTTAAAGGCAGGAGGAAAATTCATGGCCAACTCAAAGCCTTTCAAGCGTTCGCCCTCTTTGCCTGCTGCCTCTATCTTGCTGTTGCTGTTCATCTGTCTTTTTATCGCCAGCTATGAAAAAGCGCAGGCAAAAACGCTGTTTGAAGCCCGCGAACCGGGTGATAATAGCCAGACCCTGACAATTTATTCCTCTCTCGATACGCATTTATCAAAGCCCTTGATTGAGGCTTTTCAAAAGAATAATCCGCGCATTGCCATTGTCTATGAAGATTTACAAACGCAAGATGTGTATGAACGCATCGTCCATGAAAGCGACAAAGCCGGGGCAACGGCTGATTTAACCCTGTCCTCCGCCATGGATTTGCAAATGAAACTGGCCAATGATGGCTATGCCCGCTCTGTCAGCTTGCCCAATGCAGCACAATGGCCCAGTTGGGCGCGCTGGCGCAACACCGCCTTTGCCCTGACATTTGAGCCATCGGTTTTTGTCTATCACAAACCCAGTTTTACCGATCAATCCCCACCCCGCTCGCGCTCGGAGCTTACAAAATTGCTGCGCGATCATGGGGATGACTATTTTGGCCGCGTGGCAACTTATGACATTGAACGGGCGGGCGTTGGCTATCTCTTTTTGGCGATGGATGAGAAAAACCATCGCAATATCTGGGATCTGGTCAATGCCCTTGGCAGTGCAGGAGTGAAGCTTTATTCCAACTCTTCCGCCATTTTACAGCGCGTGGCCGATGGGCAATTTGCGCTTGGTTATAATATTTTAGGCTCTTACGCTGCTAGCTGGACTGAAAACCATCCCGATCTTGGCATCATTCTTCCATCCGATTATACTGTGGTCATGTCGCGTATTGCGCTTGTCCCGCGCGATGCCCGCAACCCCGATCTCGGTAGCCGCTTTCTTGCCTTTTTGATGAGCAAGGATGGTCAATCCATTCTCGCAGACAAGGTCCGCATTCCGGTTTTGCATCCAGAGATCCGCGGCGAAAGCACCGCACACCATATGGCCAGCCATCATGGCAGTCAGTTGCGCCCCATATCGGTTCGTCCCAGCTTGATGGTCTATCTTGATCAGGTCAAACGCGCCCGCATTGTAAAAAAATGGAATGAAGCCCTGCGGGATCAATAAGTTTTTTGGAGATCCTTGTTAAAGATCCTTCTCTGTCCTTTTTCAGCATCTTGTCGATTTGTGCAATGCAATGACAGCTTGGCGTCAGATTCATCTGTTTGACTGATGTCAGAGCAATTTTGCACGCCCATAGAAATTGGGGTCTGATTGCCTTTGATTTGGGAGGAAAATCTGATGAAATTTTTGAAAGCAGCCCTGTGTGCTGCCGTCTTTTCTGTATCTGCTGCAAGCCTTGCTGTCCCTGCACAGGCTGATGGTCACAAGGTGCTGGATCAAGTCAAATTCCTGATTCCCGGTGGCGCTGGCGGTGGCTGGGATGGCACAGCCCGTGGCACAGGCGAAGCTCTGACCAAATCTGGTCTGGTAAGCGCTGCCTCTTATGAGAACATGTCCGGCGGTGGCGGTGGCAAGGCCATTGCCCATTTGATCGAAACCAAGGATCAGGACACCTTGATGGTCAATTCCACGCCAATCGTCATTCGCTCTTTGCAGAAGGTCTTTCCGCAGTCGTTCCGCGATTTGACACCGATTGCCGGAACGATTGGTGATTTTGGTGCCATTGTGGTCGGTAAAAATTCACCTCACACCACATTTGGCGATTTGCTGGCAGCCTATAAGGCTGATCCAAAAAATGTTGCCATTGGCGGCGGCTCGGTTGCCGGTGGTATGGACCATTTGATTGCATCCATGGTGATGAAAAATGCCGGAGCCAATCCAACCACTGTCAAATATATCCCTTATGATGCAGGCGGCAAGGCGATGGCAGGTTTGCTGTCAGGCGAAATCAAAGCACTGACAACCGGCTTTGGTGAAGCCCTTGAACTATCCCGTCAGGGTGAAGTGAAAATCCTGTGCGTCACCTCCAATGAGCGCGTAGCGGCATCCAAAGACACGCCCACTTGTGCTGAAGCAGGCTCTAATGGCACATATTTTGTGAATTGGCGCGGCTTCTTTGCCGCTCCCGGTTTGCCTGATGATAAAAAAGCCAAGTTTGTTGAGGCTTTGAAAGAAATGTATGAGACTTCTGCCTGGTCCACGGTGCGTGATCGCAATGGCTGGGTGGAGATTTTCAACCCGGATGACAAATTCATGAGTTTCCTTGAAAATCAGGAAAAAGAAGTCGCAGCTTTGATGAAAGAGCTTGGCTTCCTTTAAAATTCTCTTCTATGGCAAAGCCGAACAATCGGCTTTGCCTATCGGAAGATTTTTCATGCATCGTCTTGGACCAGTCTCATGCTTTTGTGTAAAGACCGCAT
Source organism: Cohaesibacter sp. (assembly GCA_025800145.1). Lineage (GTDB taxonomy): Bacteria > Pseudomonadota > Alphaproteobacteria > Rhizobiales > Cohaesibacteraceae > Cohaesibacter. Next base: position 31,627 of record JAOXSH010000031.1, on the reverse strand, counting down.
AGGCGGCCTTTTGTTGCTAATTTTCAGCATCACCTATGGCCTGCTCAGTCAAAAAATCCACCTTCTGCCGTTTCAGGCCAATTCAGCCTTTCATGCCCGCACCATGCCAGAAGTGCTGTCGGTACTGGCCATTGGTTTGTCGGTGCTGGTCATCCTCTTTCCCGGCTCTGACGAGCGCCCGCGCTTTGCCGGTCTCAATTGGGGGCTTGGTGCTGCTTTTCTCGTACTTATGTCCGCTTATGGTTTTTTGGTACGTCCCATGGGTTTTTTGCTGGCGACATCTCTGTTTTTGATGGTCGGCTTTGCCCTTTTGGGAGAGCGAAAATTATGGCGATTGGTGGCAGTTGCAGTGCCAACCGTATTCGCTTTCTGGGCTTTGATGACCTATGGCCTTGATGTTTTCATTGAGCCACTACCCAAATTCATGAGGGGAAGATGATATGCTGGATGGTATTCTGATCGGGCTTGGCACCGCCCTCACCCCGATGAATTTGATCTTTGTGATGATTGGCTGCTTTGTTGGCACTTTTATTGGCATGTTGCCCGGTCTTGGACCCATGTCGGCCATTGCCTTGATGATTCCCATTGCCGCAACCTTAGAGCCGTCAGCGGGCATCATTTTGATGGCAGCAGTTTATTATGGCGCTATTTTTGGGGGATCAACCTCGTCCATTTTGATCAATGCTCCCGGCGTTGCCTCCACAGTTGCCACCTCCTTTGATGGCTTCCCCATGGCCAAACAGGGCAAAGCAGGCAAAGCATTGGCAATCGCTGCCTATTCCTCCTTTTCCGGCGGGGTGATTGCTGCCATTTTCTTGCTGGTAGCCGCGCCCTTTCTGGCCAGCGTATCCCTTGCTTTTCAATCAACCGACTATTTTGCCCTGATGGTCTTGGGGCTCACGGCGGTTGCGGCCTTTGCCAGCAAAGGCGATGTGCTCAAAGCCTTGCTGATGACAGTGATTGGACTGATGCTCTCCACCGTTGGTACCGATCAAACCCAAGGGGTGCCGCGCTTTACTTTGGGCATTCTGGATTTGACGGATGGCATTTCCTTCCTGTTGCTGGTGATGGCGACCTTTGCGCTATCCGAGGCCTTGATTGCCATTTTAAAACCCAATGACGATGACCAAAGACGGCAAGAAAAAGAAGCCTCTTCTCAGCTTGGCTCTATGGCAGTCAGCAAAGAAGAGGTCAAGGAAATGGTGCCCGTTATTGGCCGTTCGTCCGTCCTTGGTTTTTTAATCGGGGTGTTGCCCGGTGCCGGTGCGACCATTGCCTCTTTCCTTGCCTATGGTACAGAGCAGCGCATGGCCGGACCGACAAAAGGCAAATTGTTCGGCAAAGGCTCAGTGCGTGGCCTGTCTGCACCGGAAACGGCCAATAATGCCGCAGCGACCGGTTCCTTTGTGCCGCTTTTAACGCTTGGCATTCCTGGCTCTGGCACCACCGCTATTATGCTTGGTGCCTTGATTGGCTATGGCATTCAGCCCGGACCACGGCTTTACATTGACCAGCCGGAAGTCTTTTGGTCGGTCATTGTGTCCATGTGGATTGGCAATATCATTCTGCTAGTGCTGAATTTGCCGCTCATTCCCTATATTGCCAAGGTTCTGGCCATTCCATCGCGCTTTTTGCTGCCCTTCATCTTGTTCTTTTCGCTGATCGGGGTGTATTTTGTCAGCTTCAACACCTTTGACATTCAGCTGATGGTCTTGTTCGGCGCTGTCGCTTTGTTGCTGCGGTTTCTGGATTTTCCCATGGCCCCAATGATATTGGGCTTCATTCTGGGTGGCATGATGGAAGAGAATTTACGTCGCGCCCTGCTGATCAACAATGACAGCTGGTCTTTCCTTTGGGAGCGCCCTTTAACATTAAGCATTTTGGTCATTGCCGGCTTGTGTCTGGTTGTTCCAATGCTGTCGCCACTTTTTGCAAAAATGCGTAAAGCAAAACAAAGCGAAACACCAACAGGAGATTAAAGGCGGGCTTGTCTTGCCTTTTCTGGGACTAGATTCATATGATCAAGCAAGTCAGCCTGACTTTATCTATTGGCAGCATCGGGGGGCTTTTGGCCTATTTGGCCGGGTTCCCCGCGCCTTTTCTGACCGGCTCTTCCATTGCGGTCACCATAGGCGGGCTGCTTGGTTTGAGCTTGCATATCCCTGCCCTGATCCGCAATATCTGCTTCATTGGTATTGGCCTTTCCATGGGCGCTGGCGTGACGCCAAAAGTGCTTGAAACCATTGGCATTTGGCCTCTTGCTTTTCTTATTCTCATTGCCAGTTTGCTTGGCACCTTCTTTGGAGGGCGGTTTTTTCTGATCCGCTTTTGGGCCATGGACCGCCCATCTGCAACCCTTGCTTCCTCTCCTGGGCATCTGAGCTTTATTCTGGGATTATCCAGTCAAGGCAAGGCCGATGTCGCCACAATCAGCATTATACAATCCATCCGCGTGATGGCGCTAACCGTAGCCGTTCCCTTTGCGGTCAGTTTCATGGGGCTGGCCGGTGGCGATACATCGGCTCGCACTCTGCTTTATATGTCTCTTTGGGATTTGGCGCTGTTGGTGCCTATGGCCGCACTGGTGGGATGGACCTTCATTAAACTGAATTTTCCTGCCGCTTTTTTGCTGGGCGGCATGTTGATCTCCACCCTCACCCATGCAAGCGGTTTGATTGAAGGCCAAATTCCTGATTGGCTGACCATTTTTGCCTTCACCATCATGGGCAGTCTGATCGGCACCCGCTTTTCCAATGTTAGCATGGACCAATTCAGAAAAGCGGCTGGTGCAGGATTGCTGGCTGTTGTCTGGTCTGGTTTGATGGCTCTTGGAGCTGGTCTTGTTGCCGCCCATTTGCTGAATTTGCCTCTGGCACAATTGCTAATCGCCTTTGCACCCGGCGGGTTGGAAGCTATGGCAGCTATGGCCGTGATCATGGATGTCGACACCACCTTTGTCGCCGCTCAACATGTGTTTCGATTGTTTTTTCTCAGCTTTCTGGCCCCAATGATGTTGGCCTGGGATCAAAAAACCAAATAATCGGCACTCCATTCAGGGCATGAAGCCAATTTTATGATTGCTATCAGAATGGCTAAAACTCATGCTAGAGCATATTTTTCGAAAAGTGTGTGCGGTTTTCGGACAAAAATATGCTTAGAAACAAAGACTAGAGCATTTTGAATAACGACGTGTTTATTCAAATGCTCTAGGCTTTCAAGACCCATGAATCGCCGTAAAGGATGCGCCGTGTCGGAGCCATTTGCCAATCTGCCCTTTGACAACAGCTATGGCCGTTTGCCGGAGAAATTTTATGCCCGCCTTTCGCCCGTCGCCGCCTCCGCTCCCTATTTGATTGAATTTAATCAGGCTTTGGCAAAGAATCTGGGCATTGAAAAGCATTTTGATGATCCCCAAGCCACAGCCCGCTTCTTGTCCGGCACATCCTTTCCCGCTCATGCCGATCCGCTGGCTATGGTTTATGCAGGGCATCAATTTGGCAATTGGGTGCCACGCCTTGGCGATGGGCGAGCTTTGTTGGTGGGCGAGATCGTCGACCCTGACGGTATCTTGTGGGATATACATCTGAAAGGTTCTGGCCCCACCCCCTATTCGCGCAATGGCGATGGACGGGCCGCGCTTGGTCCTGTGATCCGCGAATATCTGCTGTCAGAAGCCATGCACGTGCTCGGCATTCCCACCACACGCAGTTTGGCGATTGTGAGCACTGGCGATATGGTTTATCGCAACGCGCCGTTAGAGGGGGCTGTTTTAACCCGCATGGCACGCAGCCACATACGGGTTGGCACATTTCAATATTTCTATGCCAATCAGGACCATGAAGCCTTGCGCCAACTGGCCGATTATTGCATCAACCGGCTTTATCCTGAATGCCTAAATGCAGACAATCCTTATAGGGCTTTACTGGACCAGGTGGTTGAAAAGCAGGCTTATCTAATTGCAAAATGGCTTAGTTTTGGCTTCATTCACGGGGTAATGAATACGGATAACATGGCCATTTCAGGAGAAACGATTGATTATGGCCCCTGCGCCTTCATGGATCAGTTTCATCCTGCAAAAGTCTTCAGTTCCATCGATCGTCATGGCCGCTATAGCTGGGGCAATCAACCGCATATGGGTCATTGGAATCTGGCACAATTTGCCAGCGCTTTGGTACCGATCCTTGCCGGGACCGAAAGCAAAGCCATTGAACAGGCAGAAGAGGCGATTGCCGCCTTTGCCGATCATTTCAATCGATATTATTTGCAGCATTTCGGGCAAAAACTAGGCTTGAAAATCAAGAGCGAAGAAGAAGAGAGCTTTCTGGAAAGCACTTTAGAATTGCTCACCAAGCATCGCATTGATTTTACGCTTTTTTTCCGAAATTTAAGCGAGACCGTCAAAGACCAGAATCATGATGGATTGGCCGATCTTTTTGCCAATAAACGCGCTTTGGCCAACTGGCAGAATGCTTGGTCAGCTCTTGCTGACAAACAAGAGCACACCCCTTTGAAACGATATGAAAGGATGCGTCAGGCAAACCCTGTTTATATCCCGCGCAACCATCTGGTTGAGGCTGCAATTGAAGCGGCCTATCACGGTAATTTCGAGGTCTGTCGCACATTGGGCAGTTTGTTATCAAAGCCATTTGATGAGCAGGACGGCGCACAGGATTATGAACGCGCCCCGAGCGAGGATGAAGTGGTACGCGCAACTTTTTGCGGCACATGACTTCATTTCAAATGAACCAAATTTTATATCTAAATATCATTTCATTTAAAATAAAATATATTGTCAATTATTGCCAATCCTTTTGATTGGCGAAATAGTCCGATAGAAAGTCCACATAGGCACGGACCTTCACAGCCAAATGACGGCTATGGGGATAGACCGCATAAAGAGCCCCACTGTCGCGCGCATAATCACCCAGAATTTCTTCAAGACGGCCCTGCTCAATATCGCGCTTGACCACATAACGCGGCATGGCACCAATGCCACCATTCTCAATCGCTGCCGCTCGCACCGCCAAAATGCCATTGGTGGTGAGGCGCGCTTTGACAGGCACCGTAAACGTTTTGCCATTTTCCATAAAAGGCCAGAGCTTGCCGCTCAAATGGTTGGCATCATAAATACATTGATGATCCACCAAATCTTTTGGATGCTGGGGGGTGCCATATTTTTCCAGATAGTCAGGGGAAGCCACAAGCGATGGCAAGATGGGCGCCAATTTGCGAGCAATGAGACTGGAATCCTCCAACTTGCCAATCCGAACGGCCAGATCATATCCTTCATCAACAATATTGACGAAGCGGTCGCTTAAATTCAACTCCACCGATATATCCTGATAACGATCCATGAAGAGACTGGTGGCCCCCGCCAGATGCTGCTCGCCCAATGTCAGAGCCGCCGAGATCCGCAAATGCCCGCTTGGTATATCACGCTGCTCTCGTATGAACGTTTCCATCTCATCAAATTGATCGAGAATATGCGAACAGCGCTCATAATAAGCCTGCCCTTCTTGCGTCAAAGCCAGACTGCGTGTTGTGCGATTAAGCAGGCGCACAGCCAGCCTTTCTTCCAATTGGCCAATATATTTGCTGACCAGCGCGGCGGACATTTGCAGCCTGTGCGCGGCCCTGACAAAGCTCTGATCTTCAACAACCGCACAGAAAGTGCGCATTCCAGTGATTGTATCCATAAGACTATCAACACCATGTTGATAATATAATGTCAATTCCGCTCTTTATCTTTTTTCTGCACCATACCACATTGACGACAGAATTTGGTAGCACCTTGCCCTTGAGGGCATCGGAAAGGCTGCTTTTGAATATTTATGGAGTGCCCGATGGCATTGAAAAATACGACAACCGGATATGGCTCCCTTGCCCGCTTATTGCATTGGGGCATGGCCTTGCTATTTTTTGGCATGTTCGGCCTTGGCTGGTGGATGGTTGATCTCACCTATTACAGCCCCTATTACAAAACGGCCCCCAACCTGCATATCAGCATCGGCATGGTGGTTGCCCTGTTGCTGTTGCTGCGCTTTGGCTGGAAATTGATGAATGTTGAGCCCGATTCCAGCTATTTGCCAACCCATGAGCGGCTCATATCCCATCTGGTGCATTTTGCATTATATGGCCTGTTGGCGGCGCTGATCATTTCAGGCTATCTGATTTTCACAGCCGATGGGCGTGCGCTGGAGATTTTTGGCCTTTTCACGCTTCCCTCCCTCATACAGGTGCAAGGCATGGAAGATATTGCAGGTTTCATCCATGAATATCTTGCCTATGGCGCGATGGCATTGGTTGGCATGCACGCACTGGCCGCTCTCAAACATCATTTTATCGACAAAGATCCAACCTTACGTCGCATGACCCATGGCCATGACTGACACAAACTCTTTCGAACTTTGCTTCTCTTCCACTATTCAAAGAACAGGAATGAAATCTATGCCCCTTTCAAACTTCAAACGCTCTTTCGTCGCAGGTGCCGCCCTTGTCGCCAGCTCCCTCGTAGCCTTGCCAGCTCTCGCTGCCGATTACATCATCGATCATGAAGGCGCCCATGCCTCCATCAATTTCAAGATCAAGCATTTGGGCTATAGCTGGCTAACGGGCCGTTTTGATACATTTTCCGGCACATTCAGCTTTGATGAAAAGAACCCCGCCGCCAGCAAAGTGACGGTTGAAATTGACACCAAGAGCATCAATTCCAATCACGCAGCCCGCGACAAGCATCTGCGCAGCGGTGATTTTCTGGATGTCAGCAATCACCCAAAAGCAACCTTTCAAAGCACCGGCATTGAAGTCACTGGAGAGAAAAGCGCAAAAATCATTGGTGATTTGACCTTGCATGGCGTTACCAAATCCGTGACACTGGACGCAAATTATGTCGGCGGCGGCAAGGATCCTTGGGGCGGTTTCCGTCAGGGTTTTGAAGCCACCACGCAAATTGCCTTAAAAGATTTCGGCATGAAAGGCCCCGGCCCGTCTTCCCAAACCGTTGATCTGTCCTTGCATGTTGAAGGCATTCGCAAATAAGCCAAAGCCTTTTGCGATGATCCAAAAACAAACCCCGCCATGACGGTTTGATCATGGCGGGGTTTTCCATTTTATCATTCTTTTCAATTCTTTAATCTGGATGCACCATGATCACGCCATCAAGATATAAATCCATGATAGCCGTTCCTTGTGTCGTAATCATATCCGGCGTATCGGGAATAAAATGTTTGTCAAGCATACCCGCCAAGAGACAAATATAGCCCCAGGATATGGTCTCAACGCTCACATCACTACGCAACAGGCCGACTTGTTTGATCTTTTGAAAAGCCGAGCCAAAACAGGCAATCATTTGTCCATGTTCTGCGACCAGATATTGACGCAAGGCGGAATTTTGTTCGCTCAATTCCACATTATGCATGACAATGCGAATGGCCTGCCCCATTTGCTCATTCTGTGTGACCAAGCTTAACAACCGTTTGGTGATCGTGCGCAAGCTCTCCACCGCGCAGCCCTTGCAAGGGCCAAGCATTTCAGCACGCAAAGGCTCCAACTGTGGCTTTGCATGGGTTTCCCATAATGCGCGTACGACATCATTTTTGTCTTCAAAATGCCAATAAAAAGCCCCACGCGTCACCCCTGCCTCTTTGGCAATCTGATTCAGCGTGGTTTCGGCAATGCCATAGCGCGTGAACAGATTCGCCGCAGCCTGCAAAAGAGCATGATAGGTCTTTTCAGCTTCTTCTTTGGTTTTGCGCGCCATTTGGTCCTCTTTATTCGTCGTTTTTTCTGCATAAACCAGTATGAAGGAAATTACCAGTAGACAAATATACATTCCTGTATGTATTTAAAGGAAGCTTCTTTTTATAGCCGGATTCCCACATGCCCGGCTCTTTGCCTTGGTGGTATATCAAATGACAAAGATCAGTCCCTTTCTCCCGCTCATCGGGATCGCACTTGCCTTGGCAGGCTGCAATGAACAAAACGCCAAAGATGCCGATAGTCAGGCTGATGTCTCTGTGGTGCGCCCGGCCAAGATTGCAACGGCCCGCTCCTCTCTCATCACGTTGCAAAAGAGCTTTCCCGGCGTCACAGAGGCCAGCCGTAAATCCATTCTTGCCTTTCGGGTATCTGGCCAAATCATGGACTTTCCCACCCTGTCCGGTCAGGAATTGAAGAAAGGCACCCTCATTGCCAAGCTGGACGAGACCCCTTTTCTCAATACCCTGTCAGAGCGGCAAGCCAGTTTTGATCTGGCTGAAACAGAGTTGAAGCGCAGCAAGGCTTTGTTTGAGAAAAAGCATTTGTCAAAAGCAGGACTAGACCGGGTGCAATCGCAATTTGATATTGCCAAAGTCGCCTTAAAACGTGCCAAAGACAATCTTGGCTATACATCGCTGGTGGCTCCTTTTGACGGAATTGTCGCCAAAACGCATATTGAGAAATTTCAAAATATTCAAGCCGGACTACCAGTTACAGAATTTCACGGCAACAAGAATATAGATATCACCTTCAATGTGCCGGAAAGCCTGTTTTTGCAGCTCGATAAAAGCAAGGCCCAAGCCAATAATGCGGTCTCGATTGCTTTTGATGCCTTACCCGATCAGCCTTTCACCGCTTGGTATCGCAAACATGAAAGCGTGCCCGATGTTGCGACCCGCTCGTTTAAAGTAACTGTCAGTATGCCGCGCCCCACCCAGCTCAGTGTGCTACCGGGTATGAGTGTCAATGTCTCGCTTGATCTGAACAAAGTGATCAAACAGGAAGCCAATCCGGGTTTGCTTATCCCATTGGAAGCGGTTTTTGATCAGGCTGGCAAAAAATGGGTCTGGAAGTTGGATGCCGACTATATCGCCCATAAAAACGAGGTTCAGGTCAAAGGCATTGAGCATGGTTTTTTGCGCATCACGCAGGGTCTTAGCGAAGGGGATAAGCTGATTGCTGTTGGCGTCTCTCATATCACCGAGGGTCAAAAGGTCCGCCCCTTTGAAAAAGAACGTGGTCTGTAAGGACCAAGGGACGAGGCTAGAAAGATGAATTTGACCGATTATGCCATTCAGAAAAAAGCCGTTAGCTGGATGGTTTCTGCCTTCTTGCTGATTGGCGGTATTTTGGCGTTTACCGGGCTTGGCCGTTTGGAAGACCCGGAATTCACCATCAAGCAAGCGGTGATTGCAACCCAATATCCCGGTGCTTCTGCGCTGGAAGTGGAAGAAGAGATTACCCTGCCCATTGAGACAGCGCTTCAACAGCTGCCTTATCTGGATAATATCACCTCTATTTCATCCAGTGGACTGTCTCAGGTGACAGTCGAGATGAAATCGATTTATCGCAAGGACGATCTTGCGCAAATCTGGGATGAAATGCGCCGCAAAATTGGCGATATGCAGGCCAATTTGCCCCCCGGAGCCCGCGCTCCGCGCATCAATGATGATTTCAGCGATGTTTATGGCATGTTCTTTGCCGTTACCGGCAAGGGCTATAATCAGGAAGAACTGGAAGATTATGCCGATTTGCTGCGCCGCGAGCTGGTATTGGTCAAAGGCGTTGGCAAGGTCTCGGTTGGCGGGACCTTGCAAAAGCAAATTCTTTTGGAAGTCAATCGGGCAAAGCTGGCCTCTCTCAATTTGTCCGTTGCGACCTTGCAGCAATTGCTGCAAAGTCAGAATCTGATTTCAAATGCCGGACAATTGAAAGTGGGCAGCGAATATGTCCGCATTGCCTCAACCGGCAATTATAATCAGGCCGAGCAATTGCGTGATTTGATGTTGGGCCAAGCCAATGGCCAGCTTGTCTATCTGTCAGATGTTGCCAATATTTCGATCACTTATGCAGACCCTCCGCGCCATGTCTATCGGTTCAATGGTCAACAGGCGCTGACATTGGGCATTTCTTTTTCTTCCGGTGTCAATGTGGTCGATGTTGGCAATGACGTGAAGCAACGGCTCAGTGAGCTGGATTATACCCGCCCCATCGGGGTAGATTTGAGCGTGATTTATGATCAGCCGGGACAGGTTGATCTATCCGTCAATGCCTTTTTGCTGTCTCTGGCCCAAGCCATTGCCATTGTGATTGTGGTGCTTTTGCTGACAATGGGGCTGAGATCCGGCATCCTGATGAGTGGCATTTTGTTGCTGACCATTCTTGGTACCTTCATCATCATGAATATTGTCAGCATTGATCTGCACCGCATTTCTCTTGGCGCGCTGATCATTGCTCTTGGCATGTTGGTGGATAATGCCATTGTGATCACCGATGGCATTCTGATTGGGCTAAAACGAGGGTTGAGCCGCGTGGAAGCGGCCAAACGCATTGTCTCACACACCATATGGCCTTTGTTCGGCGCGACCCTGATTGCAGTGACTGCCTTTGCGCCAATTGGCCTTTCGCCTGATGCCTCAGGAGAATTTACCGGTTCACTGTTTTGGATTCTGTTGATTTCCCTTATGATTAGCTGGCTTTTGGCCATCACTCTGACCCCCTTCTTTGCCTCTCTCTTGTTCAAAGAATTGAGCGAAGAGCAAAAACAGGTGACATTGAGCGCGCAAAACGAGGCCGATCCCTATCGCGGCGTTGTCTATCAGATCTACAAAAGCATCCTTCTCTTGGCCTTGCGCTTTCGCTGGGTGACAGCTGGCCTGACCATTGGGGCTTTGGTTCTGGCCATTTATGGCTTTGGCTTTGTGAGCCAAGCCTTTTTCCCACCTTCCAATTTGCCCAGTTTCACGGTTGATTTCTGGTTGCCGCAAGGCTCCGATATTCGCGCTACGATGAAAGATATGGCTGATCTGGAAGAAGACTTACTGGATGATGCCGACATTCGTCAAATTACGACCACCATTGGTACCGGGGCTGAGCGCTTCATGCTGACTTATGCGGGCGAGCGGGATTTCCCCTCTTATGGCCAATATATCATTGAGGTGCACGAGTTTGACAAAATGCCAATCATCATTGAACGGGTTTTAAAAAAGCTCTCCGAGCGTGCGCCTCAAGCGTTTGTCAAAGCATCACGCTTTGAGCTGGGTCCGGGCAACAAAGCAAAGATTGAAGCCCGCATCAGTGGCCCGGATCGCGCCGTGCTGCGGGAGCTGGCAGAAAAAGTCAAAGCGATTTATCGCACCCAAAGCCATATCACCAATGTGCGCCATGACTGGCGGCAACGGACCAAGGTTTTGCAGCCACAATTTGCAGAAGCCGAAGCACGACGCCTTGGCATTTCCAAGTCCGATATTGACAAGGCTTTGTTGTTGCATGTCAAAGGCGTTGAGATTGCCAAATTGCGCGATGGGGCTGATATTCTGCCGATCATTTTGCGCCCGCCCTATGCGGAACGTTCCAGCGTGGAACAATTGGGTGATGTTCAGGTCTTCAGCCCTGCCCTTGGCCGCTATGTCAATATTGATCAGGTGGTCCATTCCATTGATCTGGATTGGGAAGATAGCCTGATCATGCGGCGTGACCGCAAACGCACCATTCAGGTTTGGGTGGATCCAGCCGCCAATTCCCCCATCAATTCCTTCCAGCTTTTTGCCAAAATTCGGCCAATGGTCGAAGCGTTAGAGCTGCCAACCGGTTATGAATTAAGCTGGGGCGGTGAATTTGAAGCCCAACAAAAAGCCAACAAGGCCGTCTTTGAATTTGTCCCCCTTGGTATTGTGGTCATGCTGGCCATCACTGTCATGCTGTTCAATTCCTTCAAACAGACCATTGTTGTCTGGCTGACTGTCCCCTTGGCAGTGATTGGGGTGGCAAGTGGTTTGTTATTGTTCAACCAGCCCTTTAGCTTTACCGCTCTTTTGGGTTTTTTGAGCCTATCGGGTATGCTTTTGAAAAATGGCATTGTCTTGATTGAGGAAATCAAACGATTGAATGAAGAAGAAGGCGTCAACATGCATGATGCCATCTCGCGAGCAGCAGTCAGCCGCATGTTGCCTGTCACCATGGCAGCCATTACCACGGTTTTGGGTCTGATCCCGCTGTTAAGCGATGTCTTCTTTGCGCCTTTGGCGGTGACCATCATGTTCGGGCTGGGCTTTGCCACGGTTCTGACGCTGATTGTCCTGCCGGTGCTCTTTGCGATTTTCTATCGCATTTCCTATCACCGCGGAGAATTCTAGTCTTTGCCAATCTTTGGAACGAAACCCAAAAGCGTGATACCCCTGCATCACGCTTTTTTATATTCCGTTTAAACCTCCACCTCTACACTGGAGGTTCAATGAGGACATAATACCAACGGCCTGAAAGATTAACCCATAAAACCGGCCTTCGGTGCCTTGAAATGGCTCACTCAGAGCGTTATCTTTCTAGGGCTCGCCTCATTGAATTGTCTTGACAATTCAATGCAAAAGGTTCGCATCAAAAAAGAAAATACCCCGGCATTGTCCATCGAAAGCTGCCTTCTCAGTAAACCATTCCAAGGCATCCTATGGGTCAATTTTTTATGCCGTTGGTATTATGCGCCTTTTCTGGCATGGATGGCATGAAAGCCATGCGGATTTTGAAGCTTTGCCAGCTTTTCTTTTCCGGGTCACTCCATGCGCTTTCTGCAATGGCTGAAAGACGGGGGAAAACCATATGGTTGAACCGCTGGCGCGATGTCAGATTTTCGCTCCAAATACAACCCTGAATGCCCAATAATTGCTTTTCTGACAGACCATTTAGTTTTGGCTCAAATTGATAGGTCTGCTCTGCCGAAGATATCCCCGCCCAGCTCAGGCCCGGTTCTTGCCAATCGTGCGATTGTGCCATATCCAGATAATAGGCTTCGCCGGGGCATAGAATAACCTGATAGCCTTTTTGCGCCAGATCGATTGCGCTTTGGGCTTTCATCCATGCCATGATCGGGCTTTTGTGAGGGCTCAATCCTTCCCGATTGGCCGCTTCTTCCCAACCGATGGCGATTTTGCCTTTTTTATGCAGAAATGTTTCAACATGGCGCATGATGACCGCCTGCATAGAGGCGCTATCGGGCTTGCCATCGGAATCTACAAGGCCTTTGGCTTTGGCCCAGCTCATAGCAGCGCCAGAACCGCTCCATGCCTGCTCGGCCACTTCATCGCCGCCAATATGCACCCATGGAGAGGGGAAAAGATCGGCCACTTCTGCAAAGATAGTATCTAAAAAGCGCCATGTGGCGGCAAGGCCAGGATTGAGTGCATTATTAACATAGCCCTGAATGGAGGCCCCACCCGTCAATGCACTTGGGTCAAGTAATTCGGGCAGAGCCATCAAGGCTGCATAACAATGACCGGGAATATCGATTTCCGGTACGACAACGATATTCAGGCTTTGGGCATGAGAAATGATCTTCAGAATATCGTCATGACGGAAAAAACCACCATGACGGCTTGGACCAGAGCCATGTTGTGGTTTTAACGGCAGGGAATGTCCGCGCCAAGCTCCCACTTCGCTCAAGCGTGGATAGGCCTTGCTTTCCAACCGCCAGCCTTCATCATCGGTTAAATGCAAATGCAAACGATTGAACCGGTTCCATGCCAAAATATCCAGAAAGTTGAGAATATCCTGAGTTTCATAGACCTGCCGGGATACATCCAGATGCATTCCGCGCCAAGAAAAACGCGGACTATCAATGATCATGCCGCTGGCAGGAAAGGCAAAATGATCGGACTTTAGAGCCGTTTGACGCATTTGCGCCAATGCGATCAGCGCATATAGACAGGCTTCGCCTTCATTGGTTGTGATCAGAATATGGTCATGACTGAAATCCATCAAAAAACTGGTCTCTTCCTGATGATCCTCGTCAGATGAAGGTAGCGGGTCTTCTGGCTGCTCGTCTTTCTCTTCTTGCTCATAATAGCCGAGATTGACTTCCAGCAATCGCTCAGAAGGCTGATCGAAAAAGCATCTTTGCTCTTTTGGAAATAGTCTTTGTATCAAATCATTGATCTGATTGCACAAACTGACATCAGAGAGAAAAAACCCTTTGGGTGCCTCTTGGTGCCATTCCTCAATGCGTGCCACTTCGGGCATTGGCAAAAGGCCGAGCATTGGGCCATCCGGCAAAGGGGGATCTATCGGCGCATCTTTTGTGGCCTCTTGCCGGGTTTGCTGCCTTGGTTGCAAGGACGCGCACACCACCTCTTCTATCTCCCCCGTTTCATGAATGAGATAAGCGCAACTTGGCCCGTCTGTATAATGGTTGGGCTGATGACTGAGCGTGGGAATGGTCAGAGACCAGACAAGGTTGTTTTCCTTATCGCCTTCCTTGGCTTGCAGATCTTCAAAGGGTGCAATTTCGTGATAATTGGCAGTGCGGGCGACAAAATGGGCGTTACTCAGTTCGGTCTGTGGCGGGATGCGGGTGATTGATGTGAAAGCCAATCGGCTCGTAGCAGAGAGATGCTCGGCGCCCTTGCCAATCAATGTTAAGGTCAAACCACCAGTTTTGCTTTCATTTTCAAACCATTCACTTTGCAAAATCCATGTCATGTGCAGCCCCGCTCATTCCTGTTTATCTGCTATATAAAAGGCGGAGCACAGCCCCGCCTTTTGTCTTTCTACGTCCTATTGTCTGCTTTGCTTAATCAAGCGGTGGAATACGCAGCACCTGACCGGGATAAATTTTGTCAGGATGGGTCAACATTGGCTTGTTGGCCTCAAAAATTGCTTCATATTTCGCCCCATTGCCATAATGCTCAGAAGAGATCGCCCAAAGAGTATCGCCTTTCTGAACTGTATAGAAGGTTGCTTGTGGCTCTTCATTGGCCACTTCAATATTTTCTTCCACTTTGGCAATGCCCAGACTGTTGCCAAGGGCCAAAACGATTTTCTCGCGCAAAGAGCTGCTTTGTGTTGCACCAGCCACTTTTACCGTGTCGCCATCGACTTCGATTTCCAGATTGTCTGCTTCCAGACCGTGCTTTTCCACTTCGGCTTTCAAATCTTCCGCAGCCGGGCTTTCCTCTTCAGAGGTGATGCCAATTTTCTCGCCAACTGATTTAATGAAATCAAATACGCCCATTTTCAAACTCCCTCAACCACTCTAAAGCGGCTCTTATTTCTGCACCCAATATCAGGCAAAGCAGATTTAGCAGCAAAAGACAATACAGGAATGACTTTGCACTCCCTTTCTCCCGGTTCTCTTGGATTCAAATCCGTTTGATGGGTCTAAAATTTAAAGACCAGATACAGCGCCAGATCCTGCCAGAACCAAAGAAGAGCTGCGGTTGCCAGCATCATGATGGCAAAGGGCCATGCGCCGCGCACGACTTCTTGCAATTTTGCCTTTCCAACCGCCTGGATGATGAACAAATTCATGCCAACCGGTGGTGTGATGAGGGCCGTCTCGATGAGCACGACAAAGAAGATGCCGAACCAAATGGGGTGAATGCCCATGGCTTCGAGCGCTGGATAGAGCACCGGCACCATGATGAGCAGCATGGAAATGGATTCCAGAAAAAAGCCCATCAAGAGCAGAACGCCACCAACCGCCAGCATAAAGACATTTGGATCGGCAATATTTGTGGTCAGCGCTGCGGAAATGGCCTGTGGTATCTGGAACAATGTGATGGCATAGGAAAAGACTTTGGCACCAGCAATGATCAGGAAAATCATGATGGTGGTCACCATCGCCTTATGCGTGGCATCTTTTACCTTTTGCCAGTCCATGCGGCCCATGGCATAGGTCATGATCAGCGCCAGAACAAAGCCAACACCTGCGCTTTCCGACGGGGTTGCAATGCCCGCATAAATGGATCCGATGATTGCCATCGCCAAGAGAATGGTGGGCAGGGCCATCACTGTGGCACGTTTTCGCTCTTGCCAGTCTGCCTTTGGGCTTGGCAAATAGCCGCCGCCAAATCGCGCATAAAGCATACCATAAATGATGAAAATACCAGCCAGAAACAAGCCAGGTCCAATGCCAGCCAGAAACAGGCTCGGGATCGATTCTTCGGTAACAACGCCATAGAGAATGAGCGGAATGGATGGGGGGATAAGAATACCCAAAGTACCGCCTGCGGCCAACATGCCCAGCGTGAAAGAGCGATTATAGCCGCGGGCTTCCATTTCTGGCAGAGCGACTGTGCCAATCGTCGCGGCAGTTGCCACAGAAGAGCCGGAAATTGCTGAAAAAAGCGCGCAGGAAATGATGGTTGCCACGCCCAAGCCACCCGGCCAATGGCCAACCCAGCTTTGAACTGCGGCGAACAGATCCTTGCCAACGCCGCCTTTTAACAAAATACCGGACATCAACAAAAACATCGGCACGGCAAGCAGCTCAAAGCTATCCATGGTGCCATAAAGACGCTGGGGCACACCCACCAGAGGAAAGCCTTTCCACCATAAAAGGATCACGCCCAGACCGCCAAGGGCGAAGGCCACGGGCACCCGCAAGCCAAGCAGGACAATCAAGGCACCGAGAATGATTGCAGCTTCCATGTCGTCTCTCTTATCTCATTTCAGAGGTTAGTCCGCGCTGTGAGGATCCTGTTCTGGTACGCCAATCGTCCAGACCTTGATCAGTTCAGCAATGGCTTGCATGGCCAAAAGCCCCAATCCAACCCAAACGGAGCTATGGGTTAGCCATTTTGGTGGAGCAAGGAAAGAGTCTGTCGTATGACCTGCCAAGGTTGCCTTTAGCCAGAGATCAAAGCCGAATTTAACGGCCACAGCACAGAAACCAACAATGATGATCAGAGAGATCGTCTCGACCAATTTGCGCGCAAGCGTCTCTGTCTTTTTGAAAAACAGATCAATGACAATCAATTCGCGATGTTTGAGCACATAGGCCGATGCCAAAAACGTCGCCCAGATTTGAAAAATGCGCGAAACCTCATCAACCCAGATGGTTGGTGCGATAAAGACATAGCGCATCACAACTTCATAGGTGACGAAAAAGCCAACGGCAAACAGCATCCAAGCTGCCAATTTACCTGTCAGCTCTGTTAATTTGTCCATCAAAGCGAGCATGGTCTATCCTTGGCCCAAGAAAGACAGGACAGCAAGAAGGGCGCTGTCCTGTTTAATTGTTTTGTCTTATTTGGCCGCTTCGATCACTTTGGCGGCTGTCTCGCCGCCATTTTTGATGAAGCGATCAACCACAGCCTTGGTCGCTTCGCGCCATTTTGCCCGCTCTTCATCGCTCAAATCAACGATGTTGATTTTGTCTTTGAGGAAGTCCAGCGTTTCATTTTCGATTTTAAGCATATTGTCACGCAGCTCTTTTTCGACCTTCTGGCCGCACTCATTGACAATGGCTTTGTTGCTATCAGACAGGCCGTTATAAAAATCATTATTCATCACGGCCACAAATTCGATATCTGCATCATAGGATAGGGTCATGTTGGGCATAACTTCATAAAGCTTGCGCGATTTCACCCCGGTAATGCCCGTGATGCCTGCATCAACGGCGCCTTGCTGATAAGCCAGAAACTGCTTGGAGCCGGACATCAGGGTCGGGGCGCCGCCAAGGGCTTCCACAGTCCAGCCCAACAATTTGCCAAAGGTGCGGACTTTTTTGCCTTTGAGATCATCAGGAACGCGGACAGGCTCTTTTGAGAGATAAATCGTGCGGCCGTAAGCCTGCCACCACAAAATGCGGGCGTTGGTCTGTTCAAGAACAGCGGCATCCAACACATTTCGCACTTCTGAACCCGGGGCTGTGGCTTTTTTCACCTTCTCTTCGCTATCGAGCAAAAAGGGTACATAAATCGCGTCTACCGCTGGCACAGTGCCGGCAAAGCGGGTCAGGGATGCAGCACCCATTTCAATGGCTCCTGATCCCACAGCTTCTGGCACCTGTTTGTCTTTATAGAGCTGGGCAGAGGGGAAAAGCTGGATTTTCAGATTGGATGTTTTGCTTTCAACGCAGGATTTCCAAGCATTGAAATTTTGACCCAAAGGATGCTTTTCCGGCAATTGCAATGTGATGCGGATGGTTTTCTCAGCCACGGCTGGCGCGCTTGCCCCAGCAGTGATGACAAGAGCCGCAGCTGTACCCAATAATAGCTTTTTCATGATATTCCTCCCAATCAGTCTGATCACCGGATTTGGTGGCGTCCGGTTTTATGGTTTTGGCGTCATGGTCAGGATGACCTATGGCGGGATTCGCGAAAGCAAATTGTTCTATTCGACGCTTGTTTGTTGCAAGGCTACTGGAGAATGTTTCCTGTTGCAAGGCTCGCTCTTGAGGACGCTTTGCATTCGTTGCGCAAAATTGCACATAAATCCCAGAAAATAATAAAGCTTTCCAGTCGCTCGCAAGAAACGGGATAATTTTACACAGATCTGGCCATTACTTTGATTGACAGAGGTTATGGGGACGCTCATTCGTCAGGAAGTGAGCCAGCCAATCTTTTGGCGCTGGTCCGAAGCTCGACCAGAATGTCATCTCTGACCGTTTGGTTGTAACGCGAGAGCAACCCAGAGACGGAAAAAGCCCCTGCAAGGGCGCCTCTGGCATTAAAAACAGGCATAGCAACGGAAAAAAGATCCGGGTCACGCTCTCCCAATGACACATAATATCCGTCAATACGAATATCATCATAAAGGGAGCCACGCGCGCCATCAAAAGCAAGCAAAATGCGCCCGGTTCCGCCATTGTTAAGGGGCAATTTCAAGCCTTCTTCCAGATGGTGGCGCACTTCTTTTTTGGAATTTTCCCGATAGAGACAGAGCCTTTGATCGCCTTCACGGACAAAGAAGGAAGAGGTTTCCCCCGTAACACGGGTCAGATATCGCAATTCGGGGCGGATTTGATCGCCTGCTGCAAAATTCTGGCGATAGAGAGAGCCAAGACGCCAAAGGCCGGGGCCAAGATGATAGCGTCCTTCCTCATCCTTGCGCATATAGCCAAAGCGCTCCAAGGAGGCGCACAGCCGCAAAATGGTGCTTTTATACAGTCCGGTTGCCTGTGCCAATTCACTTAAGGACAAAGAGACCTGACCATCGGAAAATACGTCCAAAATGCTCAAAGCACGTTCGACAGCTTCCACTTTTTGCACTTTGGTCGTGTTTTCATTCCGCATGTTCGACATCCAAATATTCTATTTTTATACATTATAGTTCTGCACAATAGAATATCCGTCAAGCTATACCAACGGCATAAAAGACAAAGGCGGGATCCAAGGTCCCGCCCTTTTGTCTTCATCATCGATCTTGCTTATTACGCATCTGATTTTGCCTCTTCCTGTTCACTTTTCGATGCCGTTGACGCGCTTTGTTGATTGTGGCGGTTTTTCATGAAGCGATCAAACTCTTCCTGATCCTTCACCCGGCGCAGCTCAACCAGAAAATCTTCAAATTCGGCTTTCTCGGCTTCCAGCTTGCGACGCTCTTCTTCAAGCCGCTCCATCTCTGCCTTGCGATAGTCATCAAAGGCAACGTTTCCGGTTTTGGCAAAGCCGCCCTTGTAGCTCTTTGTGCCACAACATGCCCCATCAGTATGACTTTTCAATCGGCTTTTCATGTCTTGGAACATTTCACGCATTTCTTCTCCCCAAATGATATAGGCTAACATCGCAAGACCAAGCGGCCAGAAGAGAATAAAACCAAGAATCATCAAAGCAATATGCTGCCCTTTCCAAGATGATTTTGCTGTTGCTGCCTGTGCCATTGTCTTCCTTTCGTTTGGTTTTACATTTGACAAATTCACCTTTTCTTTTGCAAAGGCACTTTGTCTCTCACACCACAAGAGATGGGAGGTATATTTACTCTCTTCAAGAGATTTTGAACAAAATTTATTTTCTGTCTTTACTCTTGAAACGCGTCCTGCCAATCCCAAAGCCCTGTGTTTTGTGCCCGATTTAACATCTGCGATCAGAAAAACCGATCTAAGCCAGGGAGACAATTGCTGCTCGCGAAATTTTGCAACTTCGTGAATAAAGTTCTTTTCTTTCAAAGACTTGATCGTTTTACGCACCGTCAATGACTGTTCTTGTGAGGCGGAATACAGCAAAAAAGCCGGATGATGATCACCCGACTTTCTGTACTCAAGTCATTTATTTATTCGCAAGAGGCTTCATGCCGTTGGTATTATTTCTTTGTTGCGCTTTTGCGTTGTGCGGGGCGTTTTGCAGCAGGCTTTACTTTTGCAGCCAAATCATGATCTTGCTTGCGAATGAAAGCGGCAATTCTGGGCGCAATGTCCGAGCGGAAGCGGCTGCCATTGAAAACGCCATAATGGCCGACGCCTTGCTGCTCATGATGTTCGCGCATATCATCTGGCAAATTCGGACATAAATCATGGGCGGCTTTGGTCTGGCCCACGCCTGAAATATCGTCTTTTTCCCCTTCAACCGACATCAGAGCCGTTTTGGTGATTTTGCTGCAATCCACTGTCTCACCGCGATATTGCAAGGTGCCGTTGGGAAGGGAATGATCCAAAAAGACCGCTTTGACCGTTTGAAGATAAAATTCTGCCGTCAGATCCATCACAGCCAGATATTCATCATAAAAATCACGGTGCTTTTCTGCCGAATCTCCATCACCAATGATGAGGTGATTATAAAATTCCTGATGCGCAGACACATGGCGATCCAGATTCATGCCCATAAAACCGCCAAGTTGCAGAAAGCCCGGATAGACCTTGCGGGTAAAACCGGCATGGGGAAAGGGCACCTGCATAATGACATTTTTCTCAAACCAACCATCACCTTTGCTTTTGGCAAATTCATTGACAGCCGTTGGGGAAATGCGCGTATCAATTGGCCCGCCCATAAGCGTCATGGAGGCCGGGGCCATGGGGTCGTTCTGTTCATTCATTACGGCAGCGGCGGCCATGACAGGAACAGAGGGCTGACAGACCGCCATAATATGGGTGTTTGGCCCCAGATGGTGTAAAATATCCATAAGATATTCGATATAATCGCACAGGCCAAAGTCGCCTTCTGTGACGGGCACCAACCGGGCATCAATCCAATCGGTGATATAAATATCATGATCGGGTAGCATGGTTTCGACCGTGCCACGCAACAAGGTGGCATAATGGCCAGACATCGGCGCAACAATCAGCAGCTTTGGATCCTTGCTATGATCGGCGGGCAGCATCCGCTCGAAATGCAGCAAATCACAAAAAGGGCGGCTCCAAACCACTTTCTCATGGACAGAGACAATTTCTCCATCGACTTCGGTCTGGTTCAAGCCAAATTCAGGCTTGCCATATTGGCGTGTTGTGCGTTCGAACAATTCGCACATGGCTGCCATAGATTTTCCCCAAGGGGTTTGAGAAATGGGATTGACCGGATTTTGCAAATAGATGCGGGTGGCATCGGCCGCTGCGCGCCACGGGCTTAGGATTGCATGATTCCATTCATAGAGCTGGTAGAATGGCAAAGGCATGGTGGAAAGATCAAATTCAGGCATTTTTCCTTCAAACCAATTGCTTTGAGCTGTCATTCGCCTGTCTCCTATTGCCTCAGTCTTCAGCCACTATCCGATCTTTGGGTTTGGCGGCGGGACTGGCTGATCTTTGGTCTTGTTTGCTATGGGGTCCTGTTTGCTGTGGCCTTGCCTCATTCATTGGGCATTGCATCTCAGGCTCGATTGTGCATCGCACTATGTTACTGTGTCACTCTGTGTGCTGACAAGGCAATATATACGCAACTTTTGGAGAATAGCAGAAATAATGACAATTTTTACATTGCACTGCAATATATTCTCTTATTTTACGCTTTCTATTTGCGTAAAATCAAAATTTTAAACATTCTATTCTAAAACCAGTTGCAGCAATTTCCATAGGCCCTTACCATTCAAACCACTCTTTTGGCACTTCAGGCTTGGTCATATAACACTCATGCTTTCCTCTTCGCTGGCTGATCCCAGTTTTGGGCATCGCCAGATAAAATTGAATACCCTTGTCAAATTGCGCTGGCTGGCCATTGCCGGGCAAAGCATTGCTGTGATCATTGTGCATTGGCTTTTGGGTTATGATTTTGAAGCATGGCTCTGTCTGGCGCTGGTTGGCTTATCGGCCTGGCTCAATTTTTATCTGCATTTTCATTTTCGCAAAAATTTTCGAATGAAATCGGAAATGGCGACGACGTTACTTGCCTATGATAGCTGTCAATTGGGGGGCTTGCTGTATTTGACCGGGGGGCTGCAAAATCCCTTTGCGCTTTTGTTGCTGGTGCCTGCCGTGATCTCAGCAACCACCCAATCTGCGCGTTATACGATTTTTCTGGCTGCAACCATTGGCCTGATTGCAACATTGCTGATCTGGTTTCATCAACCCTTGCCGTGGGAAATGAATAATCCTCCCCATATTCCGCTTTTTTATATTGGCGCTATTTGGGTTGCTATCATTTTGACCATGGGCTTCATGTCGGTGTATGCCCATCGGGTGGCGCAGGAGGGGCAATTGTTATCAGACGCCTTGTCAGCGACTGAGCTGGTTCTGGCAAAAGAGCAGCATTTGTCCAATCTGGATGGACTGGCAACAGCAGCCGCGCATGAATTGGGCACGCCTTTGGCAACCATCACTTTGGTTGCCAAAGAATTGGAGCGTGAATTGATTGAAGATGATCCGATTTATGAGGATGTCGTCTTGTTGCGCGCACAGTCTGAGCGCTGCCGAGAAATTTTGGGGAAATTGCGCTCTTTGTCCAGCGCCGAGGATGCAACTTTTAGCAAAATGCGGCTGAAAGCCCTGATCGCAGAAGTGTGCACCCCCCATATGGGATTTGGCATTGAGATCATACAGAATTTCCCACCCAATCTGGATCGCCAGCCGGTTCTGTTTCGCAATCCAGGTTTGCTTTACGGATTAGGTAACTTGCTCGAAAATGCTGTCGATTATGCCAAGAAAAAGGTCGAATTGACTGCCAGCTGGACTGACAGCCAAATCACCTTGCGCATCATGGATGATGGTCCGGGTTTTTCTGATGATGTGATCAATCGGTTGGGAGATCCTTATGTAACCACGCGGGCCCACCATTATAAAGGGGGCGGGCAAGGTCAGAGGCAGGATGCAAAGCCCGGTGGCGGGGCCAATGACATGCATGGTGGGCTTGGCCTTGGCTTTTTCATTGCCAAAACCCTGCTGGAGCGCAGTGGTGCCAAAGTGTCATTTGCCAATCGTCAGGACCAAACAACGCCCAAAAATGCAAAACAAGACACTAAAAAGGATAAGGGGATGTCATCACATAACCAAAGTGGTGCCATAATTCTTCTTTCCTGGTCTCGATCTGATCTTGAGGCAAATCAATAAAAGAAGTAAATTTGATGCTAAATTAAATCAGGCTCTAAATACCCGATTTAAAAGTCTCCGAGTGAGCCTTTTAGGCTGTATATCCAGCTCTCTCCCCCTAGCAGAGCGCCCATGAGGGTACCATGACGGGTGGTCTGCTAGGGGGAGAGAGCTGGCTCAGGACTTTTAACTCAGGCACTAAGACCGAATGATACAGGCCCTGCTTTCTTTCCTGCGGGTGCTTTGAACCCAGACTGTACGAACTGACAGGCAGCGAGACACGCTAAAAATGACCATGACAGCAGAAACCATGCCCCTTGAACCCGGATATCTTTTGCTCGTAGATGATGACCGTCCCTTTTTGATCCGTCTGGCACGCGCAATGGAAAGCCGCGGCTTTGAGATTGAAACCGCTGATAACGTGGCGGATGCTCTGGCTTTGGTCAATCAGAAGCCACCCCGCTATGCCGTGGTCGATATGCGTCTTGGAGATGGCAATGGACTGGATGTGATCGAAGCTATTCAAACCTCCAACCCGGACGCTCGTACTCTGATGCTGACCGGCTATGGCAACATCACCACGGCCGTGACGGCGGTCAAATTGGGTGCAATTGATTATCTTGCCAAACCGGCCGATGCCGATGATATTTATGCAGCCCTGATCAATGATCAGGATCGCAAAGCCCCGCCACCAGAGAATCCCATGTCGGCGGACCGGGTGCGGTGGGAACATATTCAACGGGTTTATGAATTATGCGATCGCAATGTATCGGAAACCGCTCGGCGCTTGAATATGCATCGCCGAACCTTGCAGCGGATTTTAGCCAAGAGAGCGCCGCGCTGATTGCCTCTGCATCAAGGGCCGCACATGCGGCCCTTTTGTTGGTTTGCCTGTGCTTGGATTAACCCAGCACCACATGCACCGCTTTGCGGAACCTATCGACAAAGCGTTCAATATGTTCTTCTTCTAAAATGAGAGGCGGCGAGACAGCAACCGCATCGCCAAGGCCGCGGATCATGATCCCCTGATTCCAGCATTCCTTTAATAAGGCTGCACCAATCGCTCCGGGTTTTCCGTCCAATGGTTCAAATTCAATGGCTCCAATGAAGGCCATACCGCGTGTATCAATGACGCGGGGCAGATCTTTCAAGCTTTGCAGGGCCTCTTGTAACTTATCGCCCACCGGACCAGATGCCCGCTCCCAAAGTTCTTCGCGATCATAAATATCGAGCGCAGCAAGGGAGGCCGCGCAAGCCAGCGGATGCGCCGAATAGGTATAACCATGGAAAAATTCTATGCCTTGAGCTGACGACAGAACCGTTTCCTTGATACTATCGCGACAGGCAACGGCCCCCATCGGAACAGTTGCCGATGTGATGCCCTTTGCCATGGTCATGATATCGGGAACCACGCCAAATGTCTCTGCCGCAAAGGCTTTGCCTGTGCGCCCAAAGCCGGTGATGACTTCATCAAAAATTAGCAAAATGCCATGCTGGTCGCATAGCTGACGCAAGCGTTGCAAATATCCCTTTGGCGGTAACAGAACACCGCCTGCCCCTGCAATTGGCTCGACAATCACTGCCGCAATGGTGGAAGCATCATGAAAGGCAATGAGATTTTCCAGCTCATTGGCCATATCAAACCCACCATGGTCTGGCTGACCAATGGTAAAGGCATTTCGGCTCAGATCATGGGTGGCGTTGAGATGATCCACTGGCAACCATTGCCCAAAGGCTTTGCGGTTTGCTACAAGTCCGCCTAGGGAAACACCACAGAAATTCACGCCATGATAGGCCCGTTGCCGGGAAATGATCCGCTTGCGCCCCGTATCCCCCTTGGCCGCATGATAGGCGTAGGCAATCTTGATGGCGGTATCGGCACTTTCCGATCCTGAATTGGTGAAAAAGAGTGTATTGATTTCATCTGGCAGCAGTGAAGCCAGTCTTTCAGACAATTCAAAAGACAGCGGATGGCCAAAATTGAAACTTGGCGCAAAATCCAGCTCCTTAAATTGCGCATGAACCGCATCGGCAATCTCTTCTCGCCCATGACCGAGATTACAGCACCAAAGACCCGCTGTCATATCCAGAATTTGGTCTCCCTCACTGGAGCAATAATACATGCCTTTTGCACTTGCTACCAAACGTGGATTTTGTGCAAAATCCTGATTGGCGGTGAAAGGCATCCAGTGACTATCAAAGGAAA
Source organism: Cohaesibacter sp. (assembly GCA_025800145.1). Classification (GTDB taxonomy): domain Bacteria; phylum Pseudomonadota; class Alphaproteobacteria; order Rhizobiales; family Cohaesibacteraceae; genus Cohaesibacter. The sequence goes on along the minus strand of JAOXSH010000031.1, from coordinate 6,281 downwards.
TGGGCTTGTTACGCGAATAGGCGGTCATGGATCCTCCTCATAATCCTTGCGGACTCTTTATCTAGGCTCAGGGCCTATTAAATCAGGCTTTGAGAGGAGCTTGAAAGAAAATTGGATCCAATAGCAAGTGTTTTTTGCGCACTTGCTCAAAATATCGAGCGCACTTGTTCGTTCCTTGGCTATCGCGCTTTCAGGAACAGTGTATTTTGTCACACGAGACTCGATTGCGATATTTTAAAAATAACTTATACGCCAACATCCAGAAGGGCTTGAGCGGTAACACTGTAAAAACCCAAGCGAATGGTCGTAAAAAGGGTACCAATTGCCACATAGCTGCAAAAGCATCTATTGCCGTTAGCCATTGTCCATTCTCTTGTCTTATATGCATTATGGCCAGTAAATCATCGCGGCTTTTGCCATTGATCGTCTCATCATTTGACAATATTGAGACATCTATCCATTCAGCTTTCCGATCTGAATATTTACGATAGAAAGCGACTTCCTTACTGCATATAGGACATGCACCATCAAAGTAAATCGTTTGCATTTGGTCATTGCCTGATTAAAATTGTGTTCCAATTTTTATACGTTACAGGCGCTGCCTTGGAGCATAAGGCCAACGAGCCTTTTGACGATCAAGGAAGATTTCCCGGACAGTCGCGGCCGTTGGTATAAGAATTTTCAATATCAAAGCGACATGCCTGCTGCATATCCAGAAGACCATGCCCATTGGAAATTGTAGCCGCCTAGATGCCCCGTTACATCCACCACTTCACCAATGAAATAAAGGCCCGGCACCTGATTGCTCTGCATGGTTTTTGACGACAAATCCTTTGTGTCTACCCCACCGATAGTCACCTCTGCGGTTCGATAGCCTTCGGTTCCCATGGGGATGATCTGCCAGCGATGGATATTGTCTTCAATCTTACGCAAGATTTTGTCGCTTTGCACCGCCATATGGCCCGATAGACCATCGCGAGCTGCAATGGCTTTGGCTAATTTTTTTGGAATGCTATAGCCAAGAGCATTGCTGATATCCTGTTTTGGATGCTCGTCGCGAGCCTGCTTCAGCTCTTCAAAGATTTTGCGATCCGGGGCCAGATCAATGCTAACGGGGATGCCTTCCTGCCAATAGGAGGAAATTTGCAAAATAGAGGGACCGGACAGGCCTCTATGGGTGAAAAGCAGTCCTTCGCGAAAGGCTGTTTTGCCGATTTTGACAATAGCATCGACGGCCAGACCCGATAGGGGGACCGACCAGAGCTTTTGCTGCTCGGAAAATGTGAACGGCACCAGAGCTGCGCGTGTCGGCAGCACATTGAGACCAAATTGTCGGGCCAAATCATAGCCAAAAGCGGTTGCTCCCATTTTGGGAATCGATTTGCCGCCGGTCGCGACAATCACCGCCCGCGTCCATTCCACGCCAGAGCTGGACGCCACCGAAAACAGCTCACCTTCCCGGCTCACCTGTTTGATTTGGCAATGCAGACGCAATTCACCGCCATGCAGGCGCAATTCGCTGAGCAGCATATCAATGATCTGTTGGGCGCTGTCATTGCAAAAGAGCTGGCCCAGGGTCTTTTCGTGATATTGGATATGATGGCTCTCCACCCATTTTATAAAATCATGTTGGGTGTAGCGCTTGAGGGCGGAGATGCAAAAACGAGGATTGGATGACAGGTAATTTTTTGGCTTGATATCGAGATTTGTGAAATTGCATCGGCCGCCACCAGAAATGCGGATTTTCTCGGCTGCTTTCTTGGCATGATCCAGTACCAAGACCTTTTTGCCGCGCTTTGCCGCGGTGATGGCCGCCATCAGACCAGCTGCCCCACCCCCTAAAATGATAGCATCCCAGATTTTACCGGCTGGATTGGGATTGGACATGATGGCTCTCTTTTCTTGTTGGGCGCATAGGATAGTCGATAGATGGCTCAAAAGATGTGTTTAGCGGGTTTAGCTGTTTTTTGGCAAAAAATGCAAAATTTTTTGAATTTTTTTTCTTACCCTAAAATCCTGCCTTTCCAGATCTGCAATCTCAATGGCTCTCAGAGTCTAGAAAAGCATTTCCTTTGGCTTGCCCTTTGCAGAAAAGCGATGTCCATAGCCTTGTTTCCTAACGGCTTTCGACCCCTTGCGCTCTCTCGACAATGAAATATTTTTCGATATAACCGCATTTAACGGGGAGTGTTTTAGCAAAACATTCCATAAATATTCAGATTTTCCCAGATTAGGCGTCTATCCCATTTTATACATTTGGACCTTGGGATAGCGCAGCTAAAGAGAGGCCAGGAGACAATCATGGCGCTTGCCCGACAGTCCCATTTGGCGCAGCTGGAAGCTGAGGCCATTCATATTTTCAGAGAAGTTGCTGCCAGTTTTAAAAAGCCGGTCATGCTTTATTCCGTGGGTAAAGACAGTTCGGTCATGCTGCATTTGGCCCGCAAGGCTTTTTACCCCTCTCGTATTCCCTTTCCCTTGTTGCATGTCAATACCGGCTGGAAATTTCGCGAAATGATCGAATTTCGCGATCAAATGGCAAAAGATTATGAGTTTGATCTGATCAGCCATACCAACCCGGATGGCTTGCGAGATAATGTGAACCCCTTTGATCACGGCTCTTCTCTCTATACCCAGATTATGAAAACCGATGCCTTGAAACAGGCGCTGAATGCCGGTGGCTATGATGCCGCCTTTGGCGGAGCGCGCCGGGACGAGGAAAAAAGCCGTGCCAAAGAACGGATTTTTTCTTTCCGTTCTGACAATCATGGCTGGGATCCCAAAAATCAGCGCCCTGAACTTTGGTCTCTTTATAACACCCGTATTCGGCAGGGAGAGAGCATTCGCGTCTTTCCTCTATCCAACTGGACCGAGCTGGATATCTGGCAATATATCCTGTCGGAAAATATTCCAATTGTACCGCTTTATATGGCGGCCAAGCGCCCCGTTGTGGAGCGCGATGGCGCTTTGATTATGGTCGATGATCAGCGTTTGCCTTTGCAACCCGGTGAAGCGCCAAGGGAAAAGCTGATTCGCTTCCGCACCCTAGGCTGTTATCCGCTGACGGGAGCCGTTGAATCGGGTGCCAGCAGTCTGGAAGAGATTGTCGAGGAAATGCTGGTGGCCAAAAGCTCCGAGCGCTCCGGGCGTATGATTGACCATGACGATTCTGCCTCTATGGAAAAGAAAAAACGCGAGGGCTATTTCTGATGTCTCAAGCTGTTTCCCTTTCTAGTGCCGCTGACGTTGCAGCACCTACCCCGACTCCAGCTACTGCCCTTTCCTCTTATCTCGCTGCCCAGCAGGAAAAGAGCTTTTTGCGCTTCATTACCTGTGGCAGTGTTGATGATGGCAAATCCACGCTGATTGGTCGTCTGCTTTATGATACCAAGCTGATTTTTGAAGATCAGCTCTCCGCTCTGGAGCGCGATTCAAAACGGCATGGTACAGTCGGTGAGGAGATTGATTTTGCTCTTCTTTTGGATGGTTTGCAGGCCGAACGCGAGCAAGGCATTACCATTGACGTGGCTTATCGTTTCTTTGCCACCGACAAACGCAAATTCATTGTAGCGGATACTCCCGGACATGAACAATATACCCGAAATATGGCGACTGGTGCGTCAAACTGTGATCTGGCTGTCATTCTGGTCGATGCTCGCCATGGCATTGTAACCCAGACGCGCCGCCACAGCTTTATCAATAGCCTTTTGGGTGTACGCCATGTGGTGCTGGCCATTAACAAGATTGATCTGGTTGGCCATGACAAGAGTGTTTTTGACAAAATCGTTGCTGACTATGAGCAATTTGCCTCCGGTTTTGATTTTGATTCCATCACCGCCATTCCACTCTCTGCCCGCTTTGGTGACAATGTGGTGGAGCGTGGCCCCAATCTGAACTGGTATGATGGTCCTACCCTTTTGGGACATTTGGAAACGGTTGAGATTGCCAAGGATGAAAGTGCGCGCCCCTTGCGCTTTCCCGTGCAATGGGTGAACCGCCCAAATCTTGATTTCAGAGGCTTTTCCGGTACGGTTTCCTCTGGTCGTGTAAGCGTGGGCGATAAGATTGTTGTTGCCAAATCAGGCAAAAGCTCGCGCATCAAGGAAATTGTCACCTTTGATGGCACCCAAGAGGAGGCGCAAGCCGGCGAAGCTGTCACCCTGACGCTGGAAGACGAGATTGATATCAGTCGCGGTGATTTGCTCACCCAACCGGATCATCGGCCCCATATCAGCGATCAGATTGCCGCTCATATAATCTGGATGGATGATGCGCCTTTGTTGGCGGGGCGCTCTTATGTGCTGAAAATTGGTGCACAAGAGGTCAATGCCTCGGTCACCGCCATCAAACATAAGGTTGAGATTAACAGCTTTGCCCATGAAGCCGCGACAAAATTAAACCTCAATGAAGTTGGCTTTTGTAATCTCTCTACCTCTCACCCAATTGTCTTTGATAAATATGAAGAAGACCGACAAACCGGCTCTTTCATTCTGATTGACCGCTTTAGCAACCAAACCGTTGCCGCGGGCCTTGTCTGGTTTGGTCTTGGCCGGGCGGATAATCTGGTTTGGCATGATCTGGATGTCGATAAAAAGGCCCGTTCGGAACAAAAGCACCAGAAAGCCAAAGTGCTTTGGTTTACCGGTCTATCCGGCTCTGGCAAATCCACCATTGCCAATCTGGTTGAAAAGAAATTGCACGCGGTTAGCAAACATACCTATTTGCTGGATGGGGACAATGTGCGCCATGGCCTGAACAAGGATCTTGGCTTTTCAGATGAAGATCGGGTGGAGAATATCCGCCGCATTGGAGAAGTTGCCAAATTGATGGCCGATGCCGGTCTGATTGTTCTGGTCTCCTTCATTTCGCCTTTCAAGGCAGAGCGGGCTCTGGTGCGTTCCATGCTGGATGAGGGCGAATTCGCGGAAATCTTTATTGATACACCGCTTGAACTTTGCGAAAGCCGTGATCCCAAAGGGCTCTATGCCAAGGCCCGTAAGGGCGAAATTGCCAACTTTACCGGCATTTCCTCGCCTTATGAGGCACCGGATCAGCCTGATGTTCATATCAAAACCCATGAACGCAGCGCCGAAGATGCTGCGCTTCACATCATTCGTGAAGTCTTGGGCGATGATGGCATTGACCCGGATCTGGCCGATTTTACCATCTGATACCAACGGCACGAAAGATTAACCCATATGACCGGATTTTATTGGCTTTCTGGGGCGCGCCTCATTGAATTGTCTTGACAATTCAATGCAAAAGGTTCGCATCAAAAAAGAAAATGCCCCGGCATTGTCCGATCGAGCCGACGCCTTGCCGGTAAACCATTTCAAAGCATCCTATGGGTCAATCTTTTATGCCGTTGGTATGTAGGGGCAAGATCTCAAAGCCCTTGGCTATGTCTGACCGTTTGATGATTTCAATGGTCCAGTCGCCATGTGCCTTCAATACCGCCCGCAATTTCTCACCAGCATAGCCACCATCACCAACTTTCAGTTATATCTCGGCCCAGACTGAACGGCCAGTATTGGTCTTGTCCAGCAATCCCTTTCGCAGTATCCGACCATCATAGCGACTGGCATCGGTCACATCCCACGTGCGGATGAAGCGATAGCGCTTGTCGATCCCTGTATGGGCTTTGTAACCGAAGTGGGGGATGGCAATATCCCGTGGCAGGCTTCCATCTTTACGCTCTTTGGCCTTACCAAATTTGACGGTCCAACGGCCATCCCGGTCTTTCTGGCGCATTTTGGCGGGCTTGTCCTGCCAATCCTGAGGGATCTTCCCGGCCTTGATATCCGCCTTCTCATCTTCGCTATTGCGCTGCTTGGGAGCGGCTATCAGACTGGCATCAATCAACTGCCCCGACATCGGGATATAGCCTGCATCACGGATATATTGATCAAACCGAGCGAAGAGATCCGTAATGACACCGGCCTTGTTCAGTCGCTCCCTAAACACCCATATCGTTTTGGCATCGGGAACTTTGTCAGACAGGCCAAGCCCCAAGAAGCGCATGAAGGACAGGCGATCGTTGATCAGAAATTCTGTCCTGTCGTCGCTGAGATTATTTTGGGTTTGAATGATCAGGATCTTGAACATCATGACAGGATCAAAGGGTGGCCTTCCGCCCTTGGCTCCATCTCCATAGGCCAGCGCCTTATCCAGAACAGACCGGAAGATCTCAAAATCGACCAGTCGACCATAGGCTTCCAATTGGTCACCGATATCGCTCAGTCTTTTGAGCCGTTCATCAACGTCAAACAAGCCTGGTTCCC
>JAOXSH010000030.1 GCA_025800145.1 Cohaesibacter sp. | reverse complement strand
GTGTATGGGGCCATTATGTGCGGCCAGCCTGGCTTTTGCCTCCTCATCACTGCGCGCCCAGACTGATACAGCAACCACTCTGGCCACACCTCCGCGCTCTTCAACCGCTTTTCTGAAACATGGACCACGATAGGCGCTATCGGCATAGACCTGTCCGGGCTTGTCGGGCACAACATCGCAGCCAGCATTGCCATCATTGATATTGGCGGGGGTCACATTGATCTCTTCGACTAGATCGGTTGAAACGTCCGCTGCCGTATGGGCTTTATAGCCATGGACCGCTTTGCGGCCTTTATGCTTGATCCAACGGGCATCCTGATCATCTTTGCTGGCAGAGGCAAGGATGGTGGCATCAATCATGGTTCCCAGCTTGACCTCAACATGGCGGGCAAGCAGCTGATCACTGATGCATCTGAACAGTTCATCTCCCAAATCATTAGCGCAGAGTGCCTTGCGGAACCGTATAAATGCTGTGCGCTCCGGTGTAGCCTCGCTGTGTAAAAAACCGCTAAAACGTCGAAAGGAAGCACTGTCATCAAGAGCTTCGGCCAGCTTCACATCGCTTAGATTATACCAGCGCCCCAGAAGCAGAGCCTTGAAAAGACAAAGAGGAGGCCAGCCCTGTTCGCCCTTGGTTGACGAGGAGATGTCCCCCATAAGGGCATCAGCAACATCCCAATCTATCAGGCTGGCTAGGTCATCTAGATCTGTTGGGTCTCGACGTTCTGTGCCGAACATCTCTTCCTGTCCTATGATCCGACGAACCATCTTTCTGCCTCCAAAATAAACCCGAGAAGCCAATTGAATCAAAGAATAATTCGCGCGTCAAATTACCATCCGCACACAGGTCTCCTAGGGCGCGCCTCATTGAATTGTCTTGACAATTCAATGCAAAAGGTTCGCATCAAAAAAGAAAATGTCCCGGCATTGTCCGATCGAGCCGACGCCTTGCCAGTAAACCATTTCAAGGCATCCTATGGGGCAATCTTTCATGCCGTTGGTATCATATCAAGCTGCGTTAGAAACAACCCTGTTTCGCCCATCGCGCTTGGCCGTATAAAGCGCATTATCAGCCAGTTTGAGCAATTCATCCTGTGTCTTAGCCCCGTCATCCACCGAGGCCAAACCAATTGAAATCGTCACATCAATCATCTGTCGGCCCTTATGAATGATAAAGGGCTTTTCCGCCACTTTTTTACGGATTCGCTCTGCCACTACAAGAGCCAGAGCCATATCGGTATCGGGCATCACCACCACAAATTCTTCCCCGCCATATCGGCAAACAAGATCAATGCCACGGCAATTTTTGCGCATACGATTGGCAAATTCCTGCAACACTTCATCCCCGGCATCATGACCATGGGTATCATTGACAGATTTGAAGAAATCAATATCCATCAGCAAAACAGAAACCGGCTTCTCTTTCTCTTTCGCCGCTCTAAGCAAAACATCCAGATGGGTGCTCATATAGCGGCGATTATAAAGCTTGGTCAGTCCATCAACCACGGCCAGTTCCATGGTATGTTGAATGGAATTGCGCAAAGCATCTGTATAACGTTTGCGCAACACCTGCGTATGCATCCGCGCCATCAATTCATTCCGATCAATGGGTTTGCGAATATAATCATTCACCCCAAGATCCAGCGCCCGCATAATTCGCGGCTCGTCACTTTCATCGGCCAACACCAGAATAGGCAACATCCGGGTCTTTTCCAGACTGCGCATTTGCGAGCAAAGACGCAAACTATCATATGTATTCATATTCAGATTGATCAGCACACAATCAAACACTTCATTGGCGCATAGTTTCATCACCGCTTGCGGATCATTCTCGCAAATCAGATCAAACACCCCACGCACTTGCTTGCGAATACGCTCGGCACTGGAACGCTGATCATCGACCAGAAGAATGCGCCCGCCCTCAATCTTGTGCAGATCTGCAAACAGAGCCCCGTCATCCAGCCCCATTTCCTCAGAGGTATTGGCTCTTGTGCGCAATTCATCCGTCAACATCTTGATCCGTACAAGGCTTTTCACCCGTGAAATCAAGGCCAAATCATTCAATGGCTTGGTCAAAAAGTCATCCGCACCGGCCTGCAAACCGGCCACACGGTCAGAGACCTGATCCAGAGCCGTCACCATAACAACAGGAATATGCATGGTGCGTGGATTGCTCTTGATCCGGCGGCAAACCTCAAAGCCATCCATTTCGGGCATCATCACATCAAGCAACACAATATCGACCAGATGCTTATCCAGAATATCCAGAGCCTCTGGCCCACTATGTGCACATAACACATCAAAATAATCCGCCAGCAATCTCGCTTCTAAGAGCTTAAGATTGGCCGGTATATCATCGACGATCAAGACACGCGCGGTCATATCATCTCCCCAAAGATGTCATGCATCAGACCTAGGCATCCCCAATATAGGTCTTCACTGTTTCAATAAATTTCGCCACAGAAATGGGCTTCGACAAATACGCCTCGCACCCTCCCTGCCGAATGCGCTCCTCATCACCTTTCATCGCAAAAGCAGTGACCGCAACCACAGGAATCGAGCGTAAATCATCATCTTCTTTCAGCCACTTGGTCACTTCCAGACCAGAAACTTCCGGCAATTGGATATCCATCAGGATAAGATCGGGACCATGGTCCCGTGCCAGATCCAACGCTTCCAGTCCATTGCGGGTTCCAACCGTGTCATAGCCATAGGCTTCCAACAAATCATGAAACAATTTCATGTTCAGTTCATTGTCTTCCACAATCAGTACTTTTTTGGCCATAACACCGCCTACAGATCTTACGGGCCGAACAGATTTCAACGAAAATCTGCAAAGACAGAAAAGGCTTTATTCGACAGTCCTTATCGAAGCCTTTATGCTTTGAACCCTAACCAGTGACGTCTTGCAAAATCGGCATCCAACACAAAAGACACCACACAAGACAATTCCTTCTCAGTCATAACAGGCAAATCTTTCAAAAGGGCAAACAGATATGAGACAAGGCCAACATTCCCCACTCTCTCATCAGGCAGCAGAGGATATCGCCATCAAGGCATTGACCTATCTCTCACAAGATCCAGATCTCTTGGGCCAATTTCTGGCTTTATCAGGCATGGCACCCTCCGATCTGCGCTCCGTCATTTCCGAGCCCTCTTTTCAGACCGCCATGCTGGATTTTCTCATGAGCAATGACGATAGCTTGCTGGCCTTTGCCTCCAATAACGGCTTTACGCCAGAAGATATCGCAAAAGCAAAAGTCACACTCGATCCAATGGGGTCCGCCAACACAGGCGCATTATAGGCGCTGTCCCCCAAAAAGCCGCGCAGGAAATACCCACAATGTCCCACATGATCGACAAGACAATGGATGCAAACCGGCCTCTCATCATTTGCGATGTGGACGAAGTGATCCTGCATTTCATTTTGCATCTTGAAGATTTTCTGCTGCAAAATGGCGCGAGATTAAAAGCTGCATCCTACAGTCTGAATGGTAATATATCAGACATTAAAACCGGAAGTAATTTATCAAAAAGCTCCATCAAACATTTGATAAACAAAATTTTTGATGAATTATCAAATTACCAAAAGCCGGTTGATAATGCCATAGAATGCCTCGTCTCATTACAAATGACATGTGATATTATTCTACTGACCAATTTCCCCGATCATCTGGCAGATCAGCGCCGCAAGCGTCTGGCCCAATGTGGACTTGTGGCACCCTTGCTGACCAATGAAGGCTGCAAGGCTCCAACCATCCAACAGCTGACAGAAGCACGAAACGGCCCGACATTTTTCCTCGATGATAGTCCCGACCACATCAAAAACGCTTTGGCCTTGCCCAAACCACCAATCTGCATCCATTTCATTGCCGATTCCCGCTTTGCCAGCCTTGCTTCAAAACACCCGGTCAAAAATAGTGCATTTATCTGCCGGGACTGGCCGCTTGTGCAGAACTATATTGAAAAAATGAACGCCCTCTCTTTGTCACATCACGCAATATGATAGATTGCCTGAATGATGGATCCCAAACAATCCCTTCCCTATCTATGCCGCGATTGCCAGCATCAGGGCGAAAAAGCACCAAAGCGCTGCCCTCATTGCGGCTCGCCGCGTTTGCTGATCCATCAAGACCTAACACAGCTTTGCATTGCCCATATCGATTGCGATTCCTTTTACGCAACAATCGAAAAACGGGACAATCCAGACCTGCAAGACAAACCGGTCATCATTGGCGGTGGCCAGCGCGGAGTTGTCGCAACCTGTTGCTATATTGCCAGAATACGCGGCGTGCGCTCCGCCATGCCCATGTTCAAGGCCAAAGCCCTCTGCCCCGATGCCATCATCGTGCGCCCCGATATGAAAAAATACAGCACTGTAGGCAAACAAATCCGCCAAATGATGCGCGAGTTAACGCCCTTGGTGGAACCCCTCTCAATTGATGAGGCTTTTCTGGATTTAAGCGGCACCGAGCGCCTGCATCATGCCTATCCTGCCCAAACCCTTGTCAAATTCACCCAACGCATAGAGCGGGAAATCGGCATTACAATTTCAATTGGCCTCAGCCATAACAAATTTCTGGCAAAAATCGCCTCTGATCTGGAAAAACCACGCGGCTTTTCACTGATCGGCCAACGGGAAACACTCGATTTTCTCAAAGACAAGCCCATTTCCATGATCTGGGGAGTTGGGGCTGTCTCTCAAAAGAAACTGGCGCAGGATGGTTTTCACACCATTGGACAGCTTCAAAATGCCGACCAAACGCATTTGGCCAAACGCTATGGCACCCTTGGCTTGCGCCTGTTCAAACTGGCCAAAGGTGACGACACCCGCCCAGTCACTCCACCGCAAGGGGCCAAAAGCATTAGCTCGGAAACCACCTTCAATCGCGATTTAAGCCTTGAGGAGGATCTGTTACCCATTTTAAGACGCCTTAGCGAAACAACAGCCAATCGGGCCAAAACCGCCCAACTGGCGGGCCGCACCATCACGTTAAAGCTCAAAAATGCCCAATTCAAAAGCATAACCCGCAGCCGATCTCTGCCTGATCCAACCAGACTGGCAGACAGAATCTATTCCATTGGCAAAGATATGCTGCTCAAGGAACTGAATGGCAAAAGCCAATATCGGCTCATCGGCATTGGTATCGGCGAATTATGCGATGCAGAACAGGCAGACCCGCCCGATTTGATTGATGAAAGAGCCACAAAACGCGCAAAAGCCGAACTGGCAATGGACAAATTGAGCGAGAAATTTGGTGCCAGAACAGTTGAATTAGGCCTGACACTCAAAAGCAAACTGGACAAAAAAGACAAAGCCACCGACAAAAAATCAGAAATCCATTCCGCACAAAAACCGGATCAAGACAGCGGCATTGCGTGAAGAAGCAAACGAAACATTATACCAACGGCATAAAAGATTGACCCATAGGATGCTTTGAAATGGTTTACTGGCAAGGCGTCGGCTCGATCGGACAATGCCGGGGCATTTTCCTAGAAAGACAACGCAGCTCAGTGAGCCATTTCAAAGCACCCTATGGTCAATCTTTTATGCCGTTGGTATTATTCCTTATTTTTCCCTTTCTTTTCAACCAGATCACATGTCTCATTTTCCAATATGCTCAACCCGGACAAACTCCCCGTTAGAGAAAAATCTGGATATTTGATTTCAATGCCAGCACTCACGCCATTCTCATACAAGTCCATGGAGATCTCATAAATCGGCACCATCTCATCCTTATCTTTGCCACGTTCAAAATAGGCAATGGTGACAGGCCAATGACGCAAACCAGACAAGGATGGATAAGCAAATGCAGCATTGCCATTGCTTTTTGCCACTCCAATCAAGGCTGTGCTATCCAAAACCACTTCGCCTGTCTCACTGCCATCATAGATCGCAGCTTTAAAAAACCGCTCGCCTGAGCTGGCAGCTTTCAGCAAAGCGACAATATATTCGACAGGGAAAAGAGCATCACGACCCAGCTCCATGGTCTTTTCCTCAGGTTCACTCAAGACAACATAGCTCAAGTCTGTATCATGGATCGCAACCCCGCGTGAAATCTGTCTCAATTCCTGATCTACAAATGTCTGAATGATGAATTGAAAAGACCGATCTTGCGGATTTTCAAAACTGGCTGCGCGCAAATCAGTAAGACTGCCCTGCCCTTCACTCAAATCCACACGCGTGACAAACCGATGGGTCAGCGCATAGCCATCACAGGCCGAGCCATTAAGCTCATAAACCATCCGTCCATCCATGGACGAAACACCCGCCCGATTGCCCCCTTGCGCCAAGGTGATGTCATATACCGCCCGAAAAGAGCTAAGAGGCGCAAGATCACCAACAGGAGCCGGTTTCACATCAGCCGCTAAAACCGACAGAGCTCCATTTAGAGCATGGAAAGAGTTGCCAACAAAAACAACCAAACCAAGCGCAACAATCAGCTTTTTTACAGGCTGCACGCCTTTTGCAGTCAACATTGCACGCTCCATTCTTTCGCATATAGCTCAACCAATGACATATCAAGGTCTTGCAAGACAAGCATGTCAGCTTCAAGGCCTGAGCCTAAAAAGTCAATTTCCATAAAAAATATTGGCAACAAGACGCCTTTTCAATCAAAGCTCTGGCAAAGACTTCCGCCTTCCCCTACAAAGAAAGATATATGTTTCATCCTTCCAACGCGATTTTCACACAAGAAAATCCATAACGGGAAATTTCCAATGAGCGCACAGATCGAAGAAAATCTGGCTAACCTTGGCATCACCTTGCCAGAAGCAGCAGCCCCTGCGGCCAATTATGTTCCTTTTGTCAAAACCGGCAATCATGTCTATATCTCCGGGCAATTGCCCATGAATGCAGACGGCATTCAGTTTAAGGGAAAGCTGGGTCAGGATTTCACCGCAAGTGAAGGGGCAGAAGCCGCCCGCCTGTGCGCCATCAATCTGATCGCCCAGATGAAAGCCGCAACCAAAGATCTGGAAAAGGTCGCCCGTGTGGTCAAACTGGTTGGCTTTGTCAATTCCACTGCCGATTTTGGCGACCAGCCTGCCGTCATCAATGGCGCATCCAACCTGATGGTCGAGGTCTTTGGTGAGAAAGGCCGTCATGCCCGCTCTGCTGTCTCCGCCGCTGCCCTACCCTTTGGCGTAGCAGTCGAGATCGAAGCCATCATCGAAATCACTGACTGATCAAACCAATCACAATCCAGCCCCGTATCATCCAAAACGGGACTGGATATTCAAATCAAAAACAGTCTGACAGTCTGATTGCGGATCAACCGGGAAACAAAGCATGTCCACCAAATCTTTTCCCTGGCTCACCGCACGCCCAATCGCCCATCGCGGGCTTCATGATAAAAACCGCAAGATTGTTGAAAACACAGCCTCTGCCTTTCAAGCTGCGATCAATAAAAACTATGCCATTGAGCTGGATATCCAACTGACGAAGGACCATCAGGCCGCTGTTTTTCATGATCATCAATTAGACCGCCTGACCACCACAAAATATGGCGCTATTGATGAACTGACCATGACTCAACTCCAGCAATTGGAGCTGAAAAACAGCAGCGATAAAATCCAGCCACTATCGGATATTTTGGCGCTCATTAATGGTCAGGTGCCCATCGTCATTGAACTAAAAACACCAAAGAAGACAGCAACAAACGCCCTTGAAAAGGCAGTCACCACTTGCCTGCAATCCTATCAAGGAAATGCAGCGCTTATGTCTTTTTCCCCCGACATTGTTACCAATCTGATCCCTTTAACCGATCGTCCACGCGGAATTGTCTCTTGCAATTATTTTGAAGATGAAGATGGCGAACATTTGAGCGATGAAGACTGTTATGCCCTCACCCATCTGCTGCATTTCAAAAACTCTCAGCCAGATTTCATCTCCTATGGCGCACATGATTTTCCAGCGCCCGCAATTGATCTGTTGCGCGCTTTATACAAAATCCCCACCATTTGCTGGACAACAACAAATGCACAATCTCACCACAACGCCCTGAAATATTGCGATCAGGTTACCTTTGAAGGCTATGACCCAGATAGCCTGACATAAAGAAAAGGCCACCAGCATGAGCGAGCAAAGCCTGCATTTGGAAGTCTGCCATTCTATCGCCCAAATCGGGCAAGAGAGCTGGTCAATTTGCTGCAACGATACGCCAAAGGCTGCTGATAACCCGTTCCTGACTTATGCTTTTTTGTCAGCTCTGGAAGAATCAGGCTGTGTTAGCGAGCAAAGCGGCTGGTTGCCTCATCATCTGGTCTTAAAAGACGAAAAAGACACTATTCTCGCCTGCCTGCCCCTTTATCTGAAAGCCCATAGCCAGGGCGAATATGTCTTTGACCACGGCTGGGCCGATGCTTATGAGCGCGCAGGCGGGCGCTATTATCCCAAACTGCAATCCTCGCTGCCTTTCACACCTGTCACAGCCCCCAAATTGCTGACAAGACGCGAGCTGAACCCGGATATGGCCACAAAGGCTTTTGCCTCTGGCCTCAAACAAGTATGCGAGCGCTATCATATCTCCTCGGTACATTTGACCTTTCTCCCGCAAACAGAAAAAAGCCGATGGGAGAAACAGGATTTTCTGATCAGACGTGACAGGCAATTTCATTGGATCAATCAAGATTATGACAGTTTTGACGACTTCCTAACCGATCTAGCCTCACGCAAGCGCAAAGCCATCAAAAAAGAACGTCGCCAAGCCCAAAATCATGGCTTAACAATCATAAAAAAGCGCGGCGATGAGATATCCGAACAAGACTGGGACAGCTTCTTTGCTTTTTATATGGATACAGGTGCCCGCAAATGGGGCCGTCCTTACCTGACGCGCGCTTTCTTTGCCATGCTATCGGAACGCATGAGCGACAATTTGCTGCTCTTCATAGCCAAGAACGGCGAAAACCCGGTTGCAGGGGCACTCAATTTCATTGGCAAAGACACCCTCTATGGTCGCTATTGGGGCGCAATTGGCGACTATCCAAGCCTGCATTTCGAACTATGCTACCATCAGGCCATCGAATGGGCCATTGAGCATGGCTATAAAAGCGTCGAAGCTGGCGCGCAAGGCGAACACAAACTGGCTAGAGGCTATATCCCACAAACCACATGGTCCTGCCACTGGATCGACAATCCCTCTTTTCGGCAAGCGGTTGAGGATTATTTGCAAGCAGAACGACGCGAAGCCGCCGCCGAACAGGATTTTCTCACAGATCTGGCCCCTTTCAAAAAGGGATAATGGCGAAGTTGCAAACACACTGCTAAGTTAAAAACAAATCTCATCCATCATGACAAACAACAGAGTAATCGCCATGACTGCGCCCTCTTATGACACCGATAATATCTTTGCAAAAATCCTGCGTGGCGATTTGCCTTGCCACAAGGTCTATGAAGATGATGCCACCTTTGCCTTCATGGATATCATGCCCCGCGCCGATGGGCATACATTGGTGATTCCCAAAAACGCCTCTCGCAACATGCTGGATGTGAAGCAAGCTGATCTCAATGCTATCATGGCCACAGTGCAAAAAATAGCCAAGGCTCAAATGCAGGCCTTTGATGCCGACGGCATCACACTTCAGCAATTTAACGAGCCAGCCGGTGGTCAGGTAGTTTTCCACCTGCATATGCATGTCATCCCACGTCAAGACGGCATCTCCCTGCGCCCCCATACCGGAGAGATGGCAGACAATGATCTTCTTGCTACTCATGCACAGGCCTTGAAAGAGGCTTTGGAAAAGATTGGATAAAAGTCATCTAACCTTTTCTTTAAAATAAGAAAATAACAAAAAGCCCTTGTGAAAAACATTCCAGTCACAAGGGCTTTTTTCTGCCCTCTTCACAACTTGCCCACAACTAATACCAACGGCACGAAAGGCACAAATTCGCCATTGGTAGATGGACGAAAATCGACCGGACTCATTCACCATCAAAATATTGCTGATATATCAAGCTTATGACAAGCATATAGCCCGCCGCTACAGTCAAAATATTTTTCAGCAATTCCACACCATCTGCCCGTCCCGTCTGCGGATCGAGTAAACTGCCAAACAAACCATTGGGAAAGGCAGCACGCATTGTAGCACTGGCCGCCATCAAGGATGCAATTGCAAATGCCCCATAAAGCAGCAAAACACGCAACCAAACAGGAATGTCAGGCACCATCACAGCCCCTCTTTCAAACTCTCTTTTCAACAAACATGAAAAAGCATTTTGAAAGGAACAAAAAACAAAAACAATCAGACAGATCAAATCTGCCTGATTGCCAAAATGCAACTATTTTTTATCCGGTCCCGATATGGTCGGAACGCTAGATTTTCGCTTGGCGACAGCCTTGCTTTTGCTCGCCTTGCCCGTCTGACGTTTGGCTTTCGGTGCAGGGACATCCTCTACCATCGTCAAACTCAAGCCATCAATTCCAGATCCTTTGTCAGGCTTGGCAACATCCACCTGCACAGTGCCGCCCTTGACCAACTTGCCAAAGAGAATTTCTTCGGCGAGTGGCCGCTTGATATGCTCCTGTATCACACGGCCAAGCGGACGCGCCCCCATTTTCGGATCATAACCCTTGTCTGCCAACCAGCGGGTAGCTGCATCCGTTAGCTCAAAGGTTACACCACGATCGGCCAATTGTGCCTCAAGCTGAACAACAAATTTACGCACCACCTGATGAACAATCTCGGTTGGCAAATGGCCGAACGCAATGATAGCATCCAGACGATTGCGAAATTCTGGCGTAAACAGCTTGTTGATCGCCTCTTCATCCTCACCATGACGCTGAGAGGCCGTAAAGCCCATCGCCTGCTTGTCCATTTCTGCCGCACCGGCATTGGTGGTCATGATCAAAATAACATTGCGAAAATCAACTTTCTTGCCGTTATGATCCGTCAGCTTGCCATGATCCATGACCTGCAACAAAATGTTGAACAAATCAGGATGGGCTTTTTCCACTTCATCCAAAAGCAAAACGCAATGAGGATGCTGATCCACACCATCGGTCAGCAAGCCCCCCTGATCAAAACCAACATAACCGGGGGGCGCCCCGATCAAGCGCGAAATGGTATGCCGCTCCATATATTCCGACATATCAAACCGCAGCAATTCAACCCCAAGCAATTCTGACAACTGGCGGGCAACCTCGGTTTTACCAACCCCCGTTGGACCGGAAAACAGATAATTGCCAATCGGCTTTTCAGGCTCACGCAAGCCCGCCCGTGCCAGCTTGATTTGCGATGTCAAAGCATCAATTGCCAGATCCTGCCCATAAACGACCCGCTTCAGATTGACTTCCAGATGCTGCAACACCTCTTTGTCATCCTTGGAAATAGTTTTGGGCGGAATACGGGCCATGGTCGCAATCGTCGCTTCCACTTCCTTAACGGAAATGGTCTTGCGCCGCTTGCTTTCTGCCAGAAGTTGCTGGGCTGCCCCGGTTTCATCAATCACATCAATGGCTTTATCTGGCAATTTCCGATCATGAATATAGCGCGCAGACAATTCAACTGCCGACTGAATGGCATCATTGGAATATTTGACGCTGTGATAATCCTCAAAATAGGGCTTCAGGCCTTTGAGAATATCAATGGCATCGGGAATGCTTGGCTCATGCACATCAATTTTCTGAAAACGCCGCACAAGCGCCCGGTCTTTCTCGAAAAATTGCCGATATTCCTTATAAGTGGTCGACCCCATACAACGCAAAACACCGGAAGCCAAAGCAGGTTTGAGCAAATTGGAGGCATCCATCGCTCCACCAGATGTCGCCCCGGCCCCAATCACAGTGTGAATTTCATCGATGAAGAGTATAGCACCTTCAAACTCTTCAATTTCTTTCATCACCCGCTTCAAACGCTCTTCAAAGTCACCCCGATAGCGTGTACCGGCCAAAAGCGTGCCCATATCAAGCGAGAAGATGGTGGCATCTTTCAAGACATCAGGCACTTTTTCATCAATGATCCGCTTGGCCAAGCCTTCGGCAATGGCGGTTTTGCCAACACCGGGATCGCCAACAAATAACGGATTATTCTTCGAGCGGCGGCACAAAACCTGAATGGTGCGCTGAATTTCCGCATCCCGGCCAATCAAAATATCAATTTTGCCGCTGCGCGCCTTCTCATTCAAATTAACGGCATAGGCTTTCAATGCTTCAGGTGCGCCCTGCCCATCCTCTTCCTCGTCATCCGTGGAAAAAGCAAAATCATCGTCCTCATCATCCAGACCACTGGAGAGCCCATCCCCTTCAAAGCCCGGACTTTTGGCAATGCCATGCGAGATATAATTAACCGCATCATAGCGCGTCATATCCTGATCATGCAGGAAAAAAGCCGCATGACTCTCGCGCTCGGCAAAAATGGCAACCAGAACATTCGCCCCTGTTACCTCTTCACGTCCAGAAGACTGAACATGAATAACCGCACGCTGAATCACCCGCTGGAATCCGGCAGTCGGCTTGGCATCATCATCGCCCTGCTGCACCAGATTGGACAATTCATTGTCGATATAATCGGTAAGATTGGACTCCAACACTTTGAGATCAACACCGCAGGCACGCATCACCGCAGCCGCGTCACTGTCTTCGACCAGCGCCAACAGCAAATGTTCCAGTGTCGCATATTCCTGATGCCGCTCATTGGCAGACATCAAGGCCTTATGCAGAGCCATTTCAAGAGAGTTGGAAAATGATGGCACGAGCGCTCCTCACTTTTTTTCCATAACACATTGCAGCGGATGTTGGTGTTGATGGGCAAAATTCATCACCTGCGACACCTTGGTCTCCGCCACTTCATAGGTAAAGACGCCACATTCTCCCACACCATGGTGATGCACATGCAACATGATGCGCGTTGCGTCTTCCCGCCCCTTGTTGAAAAAAGCTTCCAGCACATGGACGACAAACTCCATGGGCGTGAAATCGTCATTCAACAACAGAACACGATACATATTCGGACGCTTGGTCTTGGAGCGCGTTTTAATCGCAACTCCCGTATCTTCATCCAGGCGACGAACAGATTTACTCATTGTCTAGCCATTCTCCGGAATCAAAATTGTTACGTCTTTTCTAGCATACAAGATCATGATCAAGAAAGAACGGCCATGCCTTCCCCATCTATTCTCATGAAACAAAGGAAAAGAAAGACACACAAGAGGCGCAAGACCAATCGCAATATACGCACAGATCCTGCTCTTCTTCCATGTAAGACAGCATAGCCCCAATTTTAAGACAGCGGCGTTCAAGAATTTGTCAGCAGGTCCAAAAAAGCATTCAAAAGTTAATTTCATAAGATTTAGCAAGCGCTTGGATTAACCATAGGCAGAAAATCCCTTCCAATTTGCATTGCACTAGGCAATTTTTACCGTTTCGTAACCGTGACTGATTAACCTTGTTGGCAAGAGTAATGGCTGTCTTGTGCGCGCATTTTACCATTTGGGAAGCGCAACAGGATTTTTATAGAGTAACCAGTCGAAGGACGTCGCGTGTTTAGAGTAGCGTTCAAAGCCCTCAATGGCTCATCCCTTCTGCGCCGTGCGATTTGTGCAAGCGTAGCAGTGCTTTTGGCAGTGGCCCCCATCACATCGGCTGAAGCTGCCAAGCGCAAACCAAAAACCAACAACAAATATGCAGCTTATGTCATCGATGTAAAAACAGGCAAAGTGCTGTTTTCGCGCAATGGCACCTCCTTGCGCTATCCTGCATCCCTGACCAAGATGATGACCCTCTATATGGTTTTCGAGCAGCTGGAAAAAGGCAAACTGAGCCTCAACAGCCGTATGAAAGTCTCAAAATATGCCTCCAAACGCCCGCCCTCCAAGCTGGGCTTGCGTGCTGGCAGTTCCATCAAGGTCCGTGATGCCATCTATGCTCTGGTCACCAAATCGGCCAATGATGTTGCCACCGTAGTTGCCGAACATATCGGCGGCTCTGAGAGCAATTTCGGCACTCTGATGACCAGAAAAGCCCGCTCCATTGGTATGAGCCGAACCACATTTCGCAATGCATCAGGCCTTCCCAATGCCAAGCAAAAAACGACAGCGGCTGACATGGCCCTGTTAGGACGTGCCTTGCAGGATCGCTTTCCGCGTTATTACAAATATTTCAACACAAAGAGCTTTCGCTATGGCAAACGCCGCTATGGCAACCATAACAAGCTGCTGGGCCGTGTAAAAGGCGTGGACGGCATCAAGACCGGCTATACCCGCGCATCGGGCTTCAACCTTGTCACCAATGTCAAACACCGTGACCGTCATATTGTCGCCGTTGTCATGGGCGGCAAAACCGGCAGCTCGCGCAATGCTCATATGAAAGCATTGATTGGCAAATATTTGCCAAAAGCAAAAACCGGACGACGCTTAACCGCACTGGTCGTGCCACGTGCAGGCGGCAAAACGGGTGCGTCAAAAGGCAGCTATATTCAGCTTGCATCAAAAATGCGTCTGCCAAAAGCCCGCCCCTCGGCACCATTGGCACTGGCCAAAGTTGATTTGACCCCAACCGCAGCCACCAAGCCAAAAGTGGCAAAGCAAGGGATCGAAACAAAGCCAGCACAAGAAAAAATAACCTTGGCAGCCCTGCCCAAAGCCCGACAGCATAACAAGCAAACACAAACAGCATCTGCGTTAGCATCCGTGGCAACAAAGCCTGAAACCAAGCAGCTGACCATGGCATCCTTGGGTCTGGCGGCAATGCCGCGCCCTGCCAATGATCCAATCGGCGATCTGTCAACCCATGCAGCATCCTGGCAAAGCCAGCCAATACAGGTGCCAGTGGTCAACAAAGTCCAACAGGCATCAACCATGGCTCAAATGGCAGCCCCCGTTGCAAAAGCACCACCTGCTGGCTGGCAGATTCAGCTCGGTGCAACACCAACCCTGTCAGGTGCCAACAAATTGCTTGCAAAAGCACGCCAAAAAAACAAACGCCTTCTTGTCGCTGTCCTCAATCATACAGAGACAGTCACCAAGGATAACGCAACCCTCTATCGTGCACGTTTTGCCGGATTTTCTTCAAAAACATCCGCCCGCAAGGCCTGCAAAGTGTTGAAAAAACAGAAATTCGCCTGTCTGGCGCTGAACCCGTAATGTGTAGTGAGTATTGGGAAATCAGCCATGTTTCCGAAGCAAAACAGCCTTGGCAGCATTGATCTTGGTGGCAAGAAAAGTCGATCCCCCGTGGTCGGGATGGACCCGCTTCATCAAACGCCGATGCGCCGTAACAATTTCATCCTCGGTCGCTTGCGCCGTAAGCCCAAGCACCTGATAGGCTTCCTCCTCGGTCATGGGGCCCGTGTCCGACGTGCCTCTCTCCCCCGCTGCCATGTGCGGCTCAAACTCGTCCCGCCATTGGGGCATACGACCATCAAGATAGGCTTCAAGTAAAGCACTGCTTTCCTGGTCCAAGACAATTTCCTGATAGAGGCTGAACAGCTCTGCCTCTGTCAAACTATCCAGCTGGCGTCCTTCAAAATGACCCGCCAAAACCTGACCAATAATAATACCGGTGTCATGATCCAGCGTCATTTCCAAAGCAGCAGTGCGCACGGTTGATCCACGACCGCTCTCGCGGTCCGCGCCCACGCGTGAAGATTTACGACGAAACAAAGCAATCGCCATGACGCCAACCGGCAATCCCATAACCCATTGCCCCCGCGCCATCAAAAACACACTGAAGAGCCCCAGAGCTAAACCCGTGAGGCGATAAAACAAATGCATCACAGAAACCGGATTGGCATATGCCATCCATTTCAAGAGCAGCCAAATGCCCATCACCAAAAAGCCGCCAGCCAACAAATAAATCATAGAAACCCTAGTCCCTTAAAGGGGTCATACCCCTGTCAACGCGATGATAGCAGTCGCACCTGTTTGCGCAAATCAGCAGGCAACATATCCCGATTCCGCCCTGAGGCCGCATAAGCGGCAATCGAGCGCAAATAGGCCGCCAGTCGCGCCTGTGCCGATCCATCAAAGCGGGCATAAGCCCCACCCGTAATGCGCGCTATTTCAGTAAAGACGGTCCGCGCATAAGGATCATCACCTTCCTGAAACAAAAAGAGCGGCACCGAGCGCAAGGCAATTTCACCTGCAAGTCCTGCTAAATGATCGGCATCCTCTTCCAGACAATCGCCAACATAAACCGCAGCTTGCACCGGCTGGCGCACCGTCTCATCCTGAATATGCTGCAACACCCGCCCAAATTGCGTCCGGCCCGCCCTGCATTCAAAGCGCTCCATCCAGCCAATCATATCACTTGCCTGCACCGTCCAGCGGCTGGCTTTGCATTCATTGACCCCACGAAAATAAACCAGTTGCGTCGCCAAACTGCCATGGCGTTGCGCTTCAACAAACATATCGCTTTGCAAAGAGCAGGCAAGATCCCAGCTGGGTTGTCGGCTCATAGTCGCATCCAGCGCAAAAACCAACCGCCCCGTTGGTTGATCAAGACCTTTTTGCTTTTGTGCCTGCCGCACCAATTTGGTTTTGGACAAAAAGGACGCAACAGCCGCCTTCTCATTTTCAGAAGGGGCCAGACCTTTCTGTGAGTGTCTCAAAGACAAGGCCTCATTCTGTCCAACCGGTTTCTTGGTCACGCTTACCTCCACAAATAGGGCAAAGAGCCAGTTATTCTTCCTTTATGATATGTATGGACTTTTTCAGGACAAACAATAGCCATACAAAGATTGCCCCTGCGACGCATGGAGAGTTTTATTGCGGCGCAAAATAGGCTATAGCAGCGCCAATCGCCCCAAACACCCAGACACCCAGACACCCAGACACCCAGACACTCTGTCAGACAAAGATGAGAGAGACAATGACCGGCACGCCCCCCCTGACCATTGCCCGCACAATCACTGATTTGCGAACTATCACAAAAAACTGGCGGCAAAAGGGCGAAACCTTTGCCATGGTGCCAACCATGGGTGCCTTACATGCAGGCCATCTCAGCCTTGTGGAACAGGCCCAAACACTGGCCGATCATGTGATTGTCTCGATTTTCGTCAATCCCACACAATTCGCCCCCAATGAGGACTTTGACGCCTATCCCCGAACCGAGCAGGAAGATTGCGCCAAATTGGCAAACTACCGCATCGGCGCGGTCTTTTGCCCAAGCGCACGGGAAATGTATCCAGACGGATTTTGCACTCATGTCACTCTCGATGGCCCTGCCAAAGGCTTGGAAAGCGATTTTCGCCCCCACTTTTTCCAAGGTGTTGCCACCGTCGTGACCAAACTTTTGCTCGCCGCCCATCCTGATTTGGCCATTTTTGGCGAAAAGGATTTCCAGCAATTGCGCGTAATCCAGCGTTTTGCCAAAGATCTGAATATTCCAACCCAAATTCTGGGTGGCCCAACCATGCGCGAAGCTGATGGTTTGGCCATGTCCTCACGCAATGCCTATCTCAGCGTTGACGAGCGCGCACAAGCGGTCAAACTCATCACTATCATGCGCCAGACAGCCAATCGCCTGCAAAAGGGTGATTTATGCAAGGCAGCCCTTGAAGATGGTATGCAGGCACTAAAAGAGGCAGGCTTCACACCAGATTATCTCTCCTTGCATGAAAGCCATGATCTCGCCACTTTCAAAGGAGCAAGCTTGACTCAGGAGCAAATCGGCCAATTTCGCCTTCTGGCCGCCGTATGGCTCGGCAAAACCCGGCTTATCGACAATATTGAAGTATAAGAAAAACTTAGCCTTCTTATAAAAGGCCAAGATCAGCAAGCTCTTGACGAAAAGCAGGCGGCAAATCACCAGCCGTCTCCAAAGCCCCCAAATCAGCGGGCGCATCCTCGATTTTCAAATAGCGCCAGCCCTGAAAAGCCCGGCGCGGCTGGGCTTGGGTGCGCACCAAATCTGGCGACATCACAATCTCGCATCGCTTGATCCCATCAAGCCCCTTAACCTCTCGCAGATCAATAATCTTCTGCCGGGCCTGAACAACACCCTTGATCACCCAATAAAGAGACCCCCCATCCAAAATGTCTTTTTGGCGTTTTGGGGTCATGCGAGTCGTATGTATCTGCTCGGCGGCCAAGCCTTGGCGCGCCCGAAAAGCCTGCTTTTCTTCAATCCAGGACTGCAAATTTTCAACAGAGTCAGCCCCGACACACAACTTTATCAAATGAATACCCATAGCGCTCCATAACATGCTGTTCATCGACAATAAAGCATGGCAAAATTCTCATACAAAAGGCCATAGATTTATTCACATTTTGATCTAATCTATATTCGAAGTGAGGTAATATTGCCTCAATGCACAGGAAGAGTGACATGCGCATTTTCATCACCGGAGCCACAGGCCTGATCGGATCAGCAACTCTCAAAGCATTGCTCACAAAAGGTCATGATGTCACCGCTCTGGCACGCTCAGACGAAAAAGCCAAACAGCTCTCAAACATGGGGGCAACACCCATTCGCGGTGATTTAACAGACCCCGCCCCATGGATTCCCATCGCTTTGGAACATGACGGCATCATTCATGCCGCTGCAACATTTGACGCAAGCATGGGCGAGACCGATATCGCAATGGTCAAAAGTCTGGTCGAACAGGCCAAGGCCATGCCGCCAGACAACAAAATCAACCTGATCTATACAGGCGGCTGCTGGCTCTATCCCGAAAGCCCAGTCATCCCCTTAACCGAGCGCCATGTGCTGGACCCTCTACCCGCTTTTGAATGGATGCTTGATAGCATAGAGCATTTACATGCCTGCCCGACCTTTCATCTGACTGTCATTCATCCTGCCATTGTCATTGCAAAGGATAGAGGCCTGATATGCAACTGGATCCGGCAAGCCCGCAAGGATGAGGACATGAGCGTCATAGACAGTCTGGGCATCCACTATCCTTTGATACATGCCGACGATTTGGCCGATCTTTATCGCCGCGCCATTGAAGCAGGGCAATCCGGCTTGTTGCTCAATGCCAGTGGCTTTAAAAGCGCCTCTTTGCAGGAAATCACCCAAATGATCGCCAGCAAAACAGGCAAAGCGCATCGGATAAAAATCCAGCCATTAGAAGAGGCCATTGAGCAAAAAGGCGATTGGGCCGCAGGCTTTGGGCGCTCCCAGCGTATGGAAGCTGACCGCGCCAAAGACAGCCTTGGCTGGCAACCGGTCTTTGATGATCTGGAAAAGCTGGTCACAGACTGCCTTGACTAAGAACCAGATTTAAAAGCCATCATCAGAAAAGCCGGGACAAAGCCCGGCTTTTCCTTTGGAGAGGCAAATCTGCATTTCACCTCAAAATAAAAGAACAGAGATCAAGCCTCAAGAGCGTCCAGATCAACCACCGCAAAGCCTTCTTCAACCTGCTCCCCAACAGCGGCATTGACCATACTGATCACACCATCTGTCGGCGCAACCACGCAATGTTCCATTTTCATCGCTTCCACGATGAACAAACGCTCGCCCTTGGCAATAGATTGCCCCTGTTCCACAAAGATGGCAATCACCTTGCCATGCATAGGCGCACCAATCTGACCTGCCCCGGCTTCTTCATCATGCGTATAATCAGGCATGGCAATCATACTTTGACGCCCGCCATGGACAGCAAAAACCCCATGAGGCACATCAACCAAGGAAACCGCCTCAAGATCCGCCTGTTGCCCATCAACTATAATCTCATCCGCTTCAAAGCTGACTTGCACATCCCTCAAGCTGCCATCGACAACAACCTGCTGGGGAAGCGTGCGAGATCCGCCAAGCTGAAAAGCATCCATCGCATCCCATGCGGACCAATATTCGTTAGAGCGTCCAATTTTCTTTTCGCTCACCGCCATTTGCTGATCTCGCAACAAATGCACCAACCCTGCCACCATGGCCTTTGTCTCAGCCCCTTCTTCGCGGGTAATCAAGGCACCGAGCCTTTGCTCAATGAAGCTGGTATCAAAAACACCGGAAAGAAAATCCTCATGACTGGCGAGCGCCGCCAAAAAGGCAGCATTGGTTTTAGGGCCAGCCACAACAGCATGACGCAAAACCCGCGCAAGCTTGGCCATGGCCTCATCACGCGTTGCTTCATGAACAATGACCTTTGCAATCATCGGATCATAAAAAGGCGAAACCTCGTCCCCCTCTTCCACACCGCTATCGATGCGCACCCCATCTTCAATGGCCAAATCCAGCGCCCAAAGCTTGCCGGTCGATGGCAAAAATTCATTCTCTGGATCTTCCGCATAAAGCCGTGCTTCCACCGCATGGCCCGATAAGGGGATATCGTCTTGAGCCAAGGGCAAAGCCAAACCATTGGCAACAGCAAATTGCCAAGAGACCAAATCCTGCCCGGTAATGGCCTCGGTCACAGGATGCTCAACTTGCAAACGGGTATTCATTTCCATGAAAAAGAAGCCGTCTTCTTTTAACCCATCCGATCCATCCACGATAAACTCGACAGTTCCCGCTCCGCGATAACCAACAGCAAGCGCAGCTTTCACTGCCGCCTGACCCATGGCTCTGCGCACATTGTCGGTCATACCCGGCGCAGGCGCTTCTTCGATTACCTTTTGATGACGTCGTTGCAACGAACAATCACGCTCATGCAAATAAACCGCATTGCCATGCATATCGGCAAAAACCTGAATCTCAATATGGCGGGGATTCTGAACAAACCGCTCAATCAGAACATTGGGGTCACCAAATGCATTTTGCCCCTCACGTTGCGCTGATTCCAGTGAGCTTAAAAAATCCTCATCCCGCTCAACAAGGCGCATCCCCTTGCCACCCCCCCCAGAAACAGCCTTGATCAGAACCGGATAGCCAATCCGACGTGCTTCCTGATGCAAGAAATCAGCGTCCTGATTGTCACCATGATAGCCCGGGACAACCGGCACACCGGCCTTATCCATCAAGGCTTTTGCCTTATCTTTCAAACCCATGGCGCGAATAGCATCAGCGCCCGGTCCAACAAAAACAATGCTCGCTTCTTCGCAGCTTTGCGAAAAATCTGCATTCTCCGATAAAAAGCCATAACCGGGGTGAATAGACTGCGCGCCACTTTTTTTCGCAATCTCGAGGATGAAATCAGCTTTTAGATAACTTTCAGTCGCAGGCGCTGGCCCCAATCGATAAGCCTCATCTGCCAAACGCACATGGCGAGCATGTGCGTCCGCATCAGAATAAACCGCAATCGTGCGCAAGCCTTCCGCTTTGGCTGTTTCAATCACCCGACAGGCAATTTCCCCACGATTGGCAATCAGAACACTATCGATCATGAACGCTCTCTCCCTGCTTCATCCCGCCAAAAGGCCCGACACAGACCTGCCCCTTTATATGCTAAAAAAGAAGCCTAAGCTTCAAGATAAAATACATTAAGAGACTAAATTATAGTCAGAATTTGAAATCTTTTTACGTAAAAGTCAATTAATAATTGACCAATCCTTAGCAGCATAAACCCAGCACGATGATAGCAAAGGCCAAAGGATCGAGGCAACACTCTGCCTTTGCCAACAGTGACAGGATAGTCCCCTATAGGCACCCTTGCTTATTTCAGTATTTTTGCATATTGATATAAATATTCGAATTTACTAAAATAAAGTCAGAACATCATTCCATACTCAAACAGAATGAAGAGCAAGACGAGTGGATCCTTCGACTGAAGCGCTGGCCGATCAGGCAGACAAAGTGGCCCGCCTGCTCAAATTATTGGGCAATGGCAATCGGCTCCGCATACTCTGTCAATTGGCTGACGGACCAGAAAAATCGGTCACATCTTTATCAAATGCCCTCAATTTAAGCCAAAGCGCGCTGTCCCAACATTTGGCAAAAATGCGCGAAGATGGCCTTGTCTGTGGTCGCCGAGACGCGCAGATCATCTATTATAGCTTGTGTGATACAAATGCAGAAAAAGTCATGACGGTGTTAAAAGACATTTATTGCCCGTCCCAAACATCGCAATAACCAGCCATCATAAAGACAAAGGAAAAACGCCAATGGCAAAAAAGCAGATTGTGCGACAAGTCACGGCCAATGAAGCGCGCACCCTGATGGACAAAGGCGCTCTTTTGATTGATGTGCGCGAAAGCGTGGAATTGATGGCCAAGAAAGTCCCAAGTGCCAACCATCACCCTCTTTCCAGTTTGCGCACCCCTATCGAGACCAATGGCGCCAAAGCTGCCATCTTCTTTTGCGCGTCTGGCGCACGCACCAACAGCTATGCAACAAAATTAGCGCAAATGGTGACATGTGATGCCTATATGCTGGTCGGCGGCATTCATGCTCTATCCAGCATGGGCGTAAAAACCGAAAGCAGCAATAAACTCAAACTCTTCGGCCTTGGCGCTGGCTTGCTCGTCCTTGTCGGCTGGGTCACAGGCACGCTCCCCGGCTTGTGAACGATCGCTTTGCAAGCATAGAAAAAGGCGGCTGTTTCAAAAGCCGCCTTAAAGCACCCATCAAAAGATCAAACCTTCAATAAGGCTTTACATACGGAAAATACCAAATTTTGTTTCAGGCACAGGAGCATTGATAGCAGCCGAGAAAGCCAACCCCAAGACGCGCCGCGTCTCCGAAGGTGTTATGATACCATCATCCCATAAACGGGCTGTGGCATAATAGGGATGCCCTTCCTCTTCATATTTAGCCTGAATAGGCGCCTTGAAAGCTGCCTCTTCCTCTTCGGACCAAGAACCACCATCCGTTTCAATATTATCCCGGCGCACAGTCGCCAAAACATTGGCTGCCTGTTCGCCCCCCATAACCGAAATGCGGCTATTGGGCCAGGAAAACAAAAAGCGTGGACTATAGGCACGGCCACACATGCCATAATTGCCCGCTCCATAAGAGCCACCGACCAGAACAGTGATTTTAGGCACATTGGCACAGGCAACAGCGGTCACCAATTTGGCCCCATCTTTGGCAATGCCACCGGCTTCATAATCCCGACCAACCATAAAACCAGTGATATTTTGCAAAAATAGCAAAGGGATACGGCGCTGACAGCAAAGCTCGACAAAATGCGCTCCCTTTTGCGCACTCTCGGAAAACAGAATGCCATTATTGGCAATGATGCCAACCGGAATACCGAAAATATGAGCAAAACCGGTCACCAATGTCGTCCCATAGCGCGCTTTAAACTCATCAAATTCCGAGCCATCCACCAAACGCGCAATCACTTCACGAATGTCATATTGCTTTTTCAGATCCGCAGGCACCACACCAGATAGCTCCTCTGGCGCATAAAGTGGCTCTTTGGGTTCTCGCACCTCAATATCAACATCCTTGCGACGGTTAAGATTGCTCACAACCGAGCGGGCAATCTCCAAAGCATGGCTATCATTCATCGCATAATGATCAGCAACACCAGATATTTTTGTATGCACATCCGCCCCGCCCAGATCTTCGGCGGACACCACTTCTCCTGTTGCCGCTTTCACCAAGGGAGGGCCTGCCAGAAAAATCGTCCCCTGCTCTTTGACAATAATAGTTTCATCCGACATGGCCGGCACATAGGCCCCCCCAGCGGTACAAGAACCCATCACCACCGCAATTTGCGCAATGCCCATGGCGGACATAGTCGCCTGATTGAAGAAAATCCGGCCAAAATGTTCTTTATCGGGAAAGACTTCCGTTTGCTGTGGCAAATTTGCCCCCCCAGAATCCACCAAATAGAGACAAGGCAGATTATTTTCCTTGGCCACGTCTTGCGCCCGCAAATGCTTCTTCACCGTCATGGGATAATAGGTGCCACCCTTGATGGTCGCGTCATTGCACACAATCATGCATTCGCGCCCTTGCACACGGCCAATCCCGGTAATCAACCCCGCCCCATGAATGGCGGCATCATACATTTGATTGGCCGCAAGCGGCGACAATTCCAAAAAAGGCGCCCCCGGATCCAGCAATTTCATCACCCGGTCCCGCGGCAACAATTTACCACGGGATAAATGGCGCTGACGCGCTCTCTCATTCCCCCCAAGCGCGGCCTCCGCCCGCTTGGCATTGAGATCATCCACCAGCTCCTGCATCTCCCGCTCATTGGCATGAAATTGCGCAGAATCAGATCTGATGTCAGACTTGAGAACAGCCATAACGTCCCTCTTTCAATCACTTAACTGACCCAACAAGAAGCAAGGCAGGGTCACCTCTCTATCCAATCAAGATAGAATATACACAACTTATGGAAAAGAATAAAGAAAATTAAAGCATCTTACGTTAACTGCTTTAGTTCAAAAGATACTTTCATCCCCATATACCTCTCGCCAAACCACCAAAGGTTGGGTGAGAGAAAAGATTTGGACAATCAGAATTAAAAATCTGCGCTTTAAGTGCGCATATCAGCAGGCCCGCCCGCTTCCAACCAAGCACCAAAGCCCCCTTCAATATGCGCAACAGGCTTTAATCCCATACGCTGCAATTGCTGGGCTGCCAGTGCACTGCGCCATCCTCCAGCACAGAAAAACACAAATTTCTTATCCTGCCCAAAAATATCACGATAATAAGGGCTATCGGGATCCACCCAAAATTCCAGCATACCGCGTGGCGCATGAACGGCACCGGGAACCCGCCCCACCTGATCCAGCTCGCGAATATCACGAATATCGATGAAAACATGCTGCTCATCTTTCAAAAGAGGAATAGCCTCAGCCGCTGTCAGCGTCTCTATTTCCCGTTCAGCTTCAACAAGCAATTGCTTGTAACCAATCGCGATTGTCTGTGCCATCTCTCACACCTCCTGCCTAAGTCTCTCTTAAGAAGAGCCAGAACACAGACAAAATGCAAGCATAACACTGATCAAACAATCGTCAGAATCACAAAAACGGCTTTTCATCGTTAGGCAATCGTAAGCCGCACAACAACAGATACAAAAAAAGCGCAGGTCATACCCACGCTTTTATCTTTTCAGCCACACCCAGTGGGCTACATCTATCAAGACGCAGCAATTGCCGCCGTCTCAAATGCTCCAAACAGATAGACAATGGCCAGAACAGCACCAAGTGCCAGAACGGCTTTCATTGTTACCCCCCAACAGGAAACTTCCAATTCGTTGTCCATGTAACCTCATCCGTCAAAGACGATATGTGAGCCGAGAAATCAAATACATCTGTCGACGTTAGAAGTCCTTGTTAACGGCTTGGAAAGATTTAGGCAACAATTAAGGCATGCAACTTTTGCACGGCAGCCATGCACAAGCAGACTATGTTTATTTATCAAGCATCTATCACCAAATGTTTCTGTGAGTTATGGTGCCACAATTAAGGCGAAATCATCCCCTTCCCCTTGGTCATTTATGAACAAAACAAGAGAAAATAATCCATGAATCAGCTTTCAAATCTGGACATTCTGGCTCTTGGCTGGTTCATCCTGCTCTGGGGTGGTTTTTCCCTGATGGTTGATAGCAGCAGCTTGCGCAAAAAAACGCTTTCCTATCACATGAACCAGCACCGCTTGCGCTGGATGCAAACCATGGCCGAGCGAGAATTGCGCATGGTGGATACCGCTATCATCACGGGCTTGCAAAATGGCACCGCCTTTTTTGCCTCCACCTCGCTATTGGCCATCGGCGCTGGCTTTGCACTGCTCAATTCAACCGATCTGGCCTTGCAGGTCTCACGCGATTTAAACTTGCCGGTCGAGGCAACAAGAGGCCTTTGGGAAGTCAAGGTTCTGGTGCTTATCACACTCTATATCTATGCTTTTTTCAAATTTGGCTGGGCCTATCGTTTGTTCAATTATACCTCAATCCTGATTGGGGCCTTTCCAGCCCCGGAAACAGCAGGCAGCCCGGAAATGGACGAGGCAATCCATCAGGCATCCGAAGCCAATTCTTTGGCAGGCCGCCACTTCAACCGCGGTTTGCGCACTTTTTTCTTCTCGCTTGGTGTGTTTGCATGGTTCATCCATCCCCTGCTCTTCATTGGCACCACAACCTATATCACGCTGGTCCTGACCAGACGGCAATTCTTCTCCCGCTCCAGCAAACTGGCCTCCAAATTGGTCGCAGAATAGTCCAGCCTCGCCCCGCCTTTTTTGCGATAAAAATCCCACAAAAGCGCCCCTGACAAAGAGCCACCTGTATGACACCATCCGCAACAGCCATCCGCAAACCAACACCTGCTGATCTCAGCAGTCTCTTGCTCCTTGCTTTCATCTGGGCGTCAGCATTCCTCGCCATCAAGGTCGCCGTTCCACAAACGGGCCCGGTCTGGCTGGCAGCATTGCGGGTCATTATCGGCTTTTTGGTCTTGTTGCCTTGGATGCTCTATCGCGGTATCATCCTACCCAAAGGGGCAAAAAACTGGATCATTTTGCTTTTCTTTTCCCTCATTAATGTAACCATCCCCTTTTTGCTGATCTCATGGGCAGAATTGACCATCAGCGCTGGCGTCA
>JAOXSH010000024.1 GCA_025800145.1 Cohaesibacter sp. | reverse complement strand
CTCTTGCTTTGTGGTCAACCAGACCATGGCAGCAAAAGCGTCTTACCAGAAAGCCAATAAAATCCGGTCATATGGGGTAATCTTTCGTGCCGTTGGTATCAGACAAACAAGATACAATCCAAATCCATGCCTTTGATAGCTGGCGCGCAAAATATCGTCGCGGCAATAAAGGCGCGCATCTTCAGGCACACGCAAGCCTCGATCCCCAATCATGGTGTGATAGGCTGGCTCATTCATAAGCGCCAGCAAAAAGTCAGCATCCGATTCTTCAATCTGACGCAAAATAAGACGATCTGCCGTTGTAATCATCATGCGCTTTCAAATCCTGAGCCTATTCGATCCGAATCAGCTAGACATAGGCTTAAGAGTAATTATCGAGATGCATTATGAAAACGCTCATCATCACAAATGGCGACAGCGCAGCAGATCTTTTAAAAGAAGCAGGCATTGGCGATATGGTCCTGCCTTGGCGCGATGTGTTGCATGAAGGCCCCATCCCAGATGCGGATGATGATCTGTTTGCAAAAATACGCTCCAAACATCACGCCACTGGCTCCAATCAAAGCGCCAAGAATATTTTTCAGGAATTTCGTGATCGCAATCAAACCCTTCAACAGCATCAGGAATTTGAGCGGATCGAACTATGGTTTGAGCATGATTTGTATGACCAATTGCAAATTCTGCAAAGTCTTGATCACCTTGCGCGCCTGAAACGGGTTCATTCGGTGTTTCTGGTGCAAGCCCCGACCTATCTGGGCACCCAAAAACCGGACACAATTGGCCGTTTCAAAGAGCTGGGCCTGCCAGTACTCGACAGCATGTTTTCCTTTGCCAGCAAGGCTTGGGATGCCTATCGCACGAACAAGGCGCCCGAACACATCAATGCAATCCGTCAAGGCCCTATTCCCGGCTTTCCTTTCATGGGACAAGCCTTGAAACGCTGTTTGGAAGAGCTTCCCGGAAAAGATGGTCTGTCGCGCACCCAGCGCCAAATTCTCTATACGTTGAATAGAGGCATAAACCGCCCCGGAATGCTTTTTGCGCAAGTTTTGAATATGGAAGAAGCCGCCTTTTTGGGCGATTGGGGGTTTTTCCGCATTCTTAGCGACCTGCAATTCTGCCCCCGTCCCGCTCTAACGGGCCTACCGCAAGAGTTTAAACCCAAGATTTTTGCAAATGACGATCAACGAAAAGAGTTCATCACCGCGCAAGTGCATCTGACCGAATTTGGCAAACAGGTGCTCGACCAAAAGGCCGATTTTTTGATGGAAAATGGCCTGCATCGCTGGTGGGGTGGCTGCGAATTGACCAGCGCCAACCATTGGCGATGGGATGAGGAAAATGCAACTCTAAGCCAGCATAAAGCCAATTGAGTCCAGATAACTGAACCAAGACAACAAAAGAATCAAAGCAGAATCAAAAAAAGCGATCCTGAAAAATCGGGATCGCTTTTTCTTTATCCAATTCCTAGAAAGACAACGCAGATCAGTGAGCTATTTCAAGGCACCGAAGGCCGGTTTTATTGGCTTTCTGGACTGCGTCGCTCTTGCTTTGTGGTCAACCAGATCATGGCAGCAAAAGCGTCTTACCAGAAAGCCAATAAAATCCGATCATATGGGTCAATCTTTCGTGCCGTTGGTATTATGATGTATGACGTTTATCTTGGACCGTTTTGTTTATAAAAAAACCGCGCTTCTCTAATAGAGGTGCGGTTTTTTGTTTTTGGATTATAACACTTTTAGCGCTTTAGCTCTGGATGCAGGCTTTTGCCCAATATATGAGCGTCTTGACCAATCACATGGCTGGAATG
>JAOXSH010000022.1 GCA_025800145.1 Cohaesibacter sp. | reverse complement strand
GGCATAAAAGATTGACCCATAGGATGCTTTGAAATGGTTTACTGGCAAGGCGTCGGCTCGATCGGACAATGCCGGGGCATTTTCCTAGAAAGACAACGCAGCTCAGTGAGCCATTTCAAGGCACCGAAGGCCGGTTTTATTGGCTTTCTGGACTGCGTCGCTCTTGCTTTATGGTCAACCAGACCAGCACAGCAAAAGCTTCTTACCAGAAAGCCAATAAAATCCGGTCATATGGGTCAATCTTTTATGCCGTTGGTATCATCCCTTGCGATGCGCCCCCACAGCAACCGCCAAACAGATAGCCAGAGACAAACTGGCCGATAAAGCACGAAAGGCCCCAACATCCACCTCTGACACAAGCAAGGGAATCGCTCCAAGTTTTTGCAAAGGCCCCGCCATAGCATCCGTAATCGCAACCACATCCGCGCCCAAATCCTTGGAGGCCGCCACAAGCTCTATCGTCTCAGCAGAATATGGCGCAAATGTTACAGCCACCACCGCATCCCCTTTGCGAATAGAATGGGCTGCATTCAATTGCCCCACGCCATCATGGAAAATAGATGGAATCTCCATTTTTTCAAATGCATAGGCTAAATAACTGGCAACAGGAAAGGCCCGTCGATAGCCAATCAAATGGATCACCGGAGCCTTTGACAACAAATCAACACTTGTCTTCAAACTCTCTTCATCCACACTGACCAAAAGCCTTTCAAGCGATATCCGGCCAGCCTCAACAAAATCCGCCAACAAGGCAGCGGGTTCATCGGCATGGCCATCTTGTAAATTTTGCAACCGGGTAGAATAATCCGGCCATGCCTGTTTGAAACTGTCTCGAAACAGGCGCTGCATTTCAGAAAAACCGGAAAAGCCCAAAAGCTGGCAAAAGCGCATGAAAGCAGAGGGCTGGACGCCAGCCTCTTGCGCCAGTTGCGAGACTGTCGACACGGCAATTTTGTCGGAATGTTCCAAAACATAGTCTGCACATTGCCGTAGACGCTTGGGCATGGTTTCCTGCAATTGAACCAACCGCTCTCTAAAGTCTTCCATTGTTTGCGGCGCAGACAGTATCGACATAAATCCCCACAATCATCATCAGCAACACCCAACGTCCCCATGCTCAACAAGCTTGACAGCGATACATTCCGAGTGCATAGAGAATTTTAGAATATATATTCTATTATGTAGAATAACAGGAGTCCAGCCCATGACCACACTCAAAATAGGTTTGATTGGTACCGGCTATATGGGCAAATGCCATGCCCTGGCCTATCGCAACGCCAAAGCCGTCTTTGGCAATCTTCCAGATCTGAAACTGGAAATACTTTGCGAATTGCCATTGGATAAAGCAGCAACCTTTGCCGAGCAATTCGGCTTTGCCCGTCATACAGACAAGTGGCAAGAGCTGGTCACTGACCCTGACATTGACATCGTCTCCATCACCACGCCCAACAAATTCCACAAGGAAATGGCCTTGGAAGCCATCAAGGCGGGCAAACATGTCTGGTGTGAAAAGCCTCTTGCCCTCACCTTGCAAGATGCGCAGGAAATGACAGCGGCTGCCCGCAAAGCCGGCGTCAAAACCCAAGTGGGCTATAATTATCTCAAAAATCCCATCCTTCAGGAAGCCAAACGCCTCATTCAGGAGGACGCCATTGGTCGCTTGTTACATTTCCGGGGAGTGGTTGACGAAGATTATCAGGCAGACCCTGCCCTGCCATGGACATGGCGCGCCACAAAAGCCGATGCAGGCCTTGGCACCCTTGGTGATTTGGGCTGCCACCTGGTCAGTGTCGCCTATGAGCTGGTCGGCCCCATAGAGAGCCTTGTTGCCGATATGCAAACCGTCTATCCAACCCGCCCAATGCCAGATGGCAATGGGGCCGGCAAGGTCGAAAATGAAGACATTGCCAGCGCCTTGCTGCGCTTTGAAAATGGCATCACGGGCACTTTTTCCAGCTCCCGCTCCGCATGGGGTCGCAAAAACCATTTGATCTGGGAAATTCACGGCGACAAGGGAATGCTCGCCTTCACCCAAGAGCGCTTTAACGAGCTGCAACTTTATCAAAATGAAGGCCCCATTGGCTCCCAAGGCTTCAAAACCATCTTGGCAGGGCCAGCCCACGCCCCTTACCAAAATTTCTGCCCTGCCGCTGGCCATGGTCTTGGCTTTAACGAGCTTAAAGTCATCGAATTGGCCGGGTTTTTACATGCCATTACAAACAATGGCAAAGCACAGCCCGATTTCGAAGCCGCGCTGGCATTTGAAAAAGTCATTCATGCCATTGCAGACGCTGCCAAGACTGGAACGCGCCAGAGCATCAAGACATAGACAAAACAAAAGCCGCATTTTGCTTTCAAACGCGGCTTTTTCTAAGACCAACGGCATAACAGTCAATCAGGCCGCAGCACCACTGGCCTTGATCTCCTCAGACGGCGTGTCAACAGCATCAGCCATATCGTCCGACAAAGCTTCAATCTCTGCTTCAATAGACACCAGCACATCGACCAAATCCGGGTCAAAATGCTGACCTTTGCCTTCCAGAATAATCGCCATGGCTTTGGAATGACTAAAACCGGGCTTATAGACACGAGGCGAACGCAAGGCATCATAAACATCGGCGACAGCCATCAAGCGACCCGATAGCGGAATATCTTTGCCTTGCAAGCCATTAGGGTACCCAGATCCATCCCATTTTTCATGGTGGGTTGCTGCAATTTCACGCGCCATCGACAGAAAGGAACAGCCCCCCAAAGCTTTTTCGGCTTCTTCTAACGCTTGCGCCCCAATCTCGGCATGAGTTTTCATGATCGCAAATTCATCATCATCCAGTTTGCCCGGCTTTTTAAGAATATGATCGGGCACACCGACCTTGCCAATGTCATGCAAAGGAGCCGATTTATAAAGCAACTCAATCTTTTCATCGCTAAGGACCCTCTGCAAATCAGGGATTTTTTTCCGCAAGGCCCGCGCCAGCATCGCCACATAGGTTTGTGTGCGCTTCAAATGCAAACCCGTTTCATTGTCCCGTTTCGCCGCCAAAGAAATCAGCCCCATCATGGTCACATCTTGCGTGCGCACCAGATCATCGCGCGATTGCCGCAATTGACCAATCATCTGATTGGTCAAATTGGCCATATGGCCAAATTCATCATTGGTTGTGATTGGAATGCTGGCTTTCAAATTGCCATCAGCCACCCGTTGCAGCCCACCGGTCTCGGCGCGCAACATGGCATCCAGATTACGCGAATATTGACGAATGACCCGCAAAATATAGGCCCCAATCACCGCAACAACAAAAACAATCTCAGCCATAATGGCCAATTGTGCCATTTGCATATCCGGCATAGAGGCAACAATCCAGTGCAGATCCTTATAGACCACGAGCAGGCAAACACTGGCCAAAATCACCATATTCGCGCTGGAGAAAAGAGCAAATTTCTTCTGAACCGACAAATAACGCACAGACAGCGGAAAAGGCGCACCAATGGAGCCAAGATATTGGCCCAATCGATATTCTCGCTCCAGTGCCAGATCCAAAGAGACATAGAAGCCAGCAAACAGAAACAGCACCAAAATCTTGGCCCCACTATCCAGCGGAAACCCATGCGCGAACAGATTGAAAAATGCCAGCGCACAGCCACCCAAAGCAAAAAGGGCAAGATCCATCCAGAACAGCGCGCGCACCCGCTGCGCAATGTCCAGAGAGGCCAGTTTTTGCTTTCCAAAATGGCGTAAAATCAGCTGAAACGCCAGCATGGCTGCAACAGGAGAGAGCAATTCCACCATGCCCAATTGTTCCAGAAATGGACAAACCTGATAGCCATAAAAAGCATAAACCACAAGCAACAGGCCATAATGCAAGCCTGTATGGCGACCATCCTGATCCCAATTCATGGCATATATTTGCGCCGACATCTGAGCCTTGCCCATCCTCTTCTCCTCTATCCAGACAAAAGAATGACCAAGATTTTTTAAGATTCAGCTAAAACACAAAAAGCGGCCATCAAATCAGTCCTGATCCGAACGCATAACCCAACCCAGATAGCCCGGCAAACCAGTTTCAATATCCAGAACAACCAGCCCAGGCTCGTCATAAGGATGCAATTTTGCAAAGCGGCGGGCAATGTCTTCATAATGCTGGCGTTTGGCCTTGGCGATGAACACAACCTCTTGCGATTCCTCCACCTTTCCCTTCCAGCGATAAAGCGATGTCATGCCGGGCAAAATATTGACACATGCCACAAGTTTCAGCCGCACCAAAGATGCACCAATCTGTCTGGCAATGGCATCATCCGGGCAGGTTCCATACAAGAAAATAACATCAGAGGCTGCAACCGACATATTCCTTCACTCCTAAATCTGCCTCGCAATTGGCAAGGATTGCACAACATGCTACTGAAATAGCACACAAAGAGGGAATGAGGTCATGCTAATGTCATCCCGGCAATTTGAAAATATTGCCTTCATCGCCAGTTCCACAGAGACAAGCGAAGAGGCACGCCGCAAGCTCGCCCATCGCTTCGGCTCAGCGCCCCCAAGCCATGCCGATGTGATTGTGGCTCTGGGCGGCGATGGTTTGATGCTGCAAGCCTTGCACCGCTATATGAATAGCGGCATTCCCATCTATGGCATGAATTGCGGCTCGGTCGGTTTTTTGATGAACGAATTTCGTGAAGACGATCTCTATGAAAGGCTGATTGCGGCAGAAACCACCGTTCTGCATCCCCTTCATATGAAAGCCACAACAGCCGATGGCCAAATCCATGAGGCCAAGGCGATCAATGAAATTTCCATCTATCGACAAACAGCACAGGCAGCCAAGCTTGAAATTTCCATTGACGGAAAAACCCGTATGCAAGAGCTGATTTGCGATGGCGTGTTGGTGGCAACCCCTGCGGGCAGCACCGCCTATAACCTCTCGGCCCATGGACCGATTCTGCCCATCGACAGTCCCCTTCTGGCCCTCACACCCATCAGTCCGTTTCGCCCCCGCCATTGGCGCGGAGCCTTGTTGCCCAATAAGGCAAAGGTCAAAATCGCTATCCGCGAGGCCCGCAAACGCCCCATCAATGCCGTGGCCGATCATACCGAGATCCGTTCTGTCCATGAAGTGGAAATCTGCGAGGACAGCGAGACCAATTGCCAAATCATGTTCGACCCAGATCATGGCTGGAATGAGCGAATCCTAACCGAACAATTCCGTTACTAGAACATAGTCTATCAAAAAGAGAGAAAAGACATTTCACATCCCAGAATACAAATCCTGTCCTCAAACTAAAGCCTTCTTTAACTCAGCCAGTCTATGCTGGGCCATGAAAAACAAAGAATGACAAAAAGCAGGTCGGACGGGATCTCAATGTTGAATGTGGATTTTTCTCAGCTGCGTTTTCTTATCGTAGATGACAATGCCCATATGCGACGGGTTGTCAGAACATTGATTCACGGCTTTGGCGCACGAGAAGTGACCGAGGCAGAAGATGGGGCAACAGGACTGGAAATTTTTCAATCCACATTGCCCGACATTGTCGTGACGGACTGGTATATGCCTATTTTCTCTGGCATTGAACTGACCCGCATGATGCGCAGTGAAACCTCCTCGGCAAATCCGACTGTGCCCATCATCATGCTGACAGGCCATTCTGAAAAGAAATGCGTCACAGAAGCAAGAGATGCTGGGGTAACAGAATTTTTATGCAAGCCAATTTCAGCAAAAGCGCTCTATGCCCGTGTCGCCAATTGCCTTGTCAATCCGCGCCCCTTCATCAAAGCTGGCGGCTTTTATGGACCTGACCGAAGGCGCTTTTCAAACCCGCTTTATAAGGGTCTGGAACGTCGATCAGAGCCACAAAATGAGACAGAAGCTCAAACCTGATCCAATCAGGACTGCATAAAACCAGCAACAAAAGAACACAGCATCAAGATGAACCCTACCATCACAATGCTTCAAACAAAAACCGGCCAGTTTTGGCCAACCAGATGAGA
The DNA here is from genome assembly GCA_025800145.1 of Cohaesibacter sp. Classification (GTDB taxonomy): domain Bacteria; phylum Pseudomonadota; class Alphaproteobacteria; order Rhizobiales; family Cohaesibacteraceae; genus Cohaesibacter. The sequence continues at coordinate 32,588 of JAOXSH010000022.1, read as the reverse complement.
CAAAATCATGGCCGATTATGAAATAATCCAACCAAAAGTCGATCTGAGAAAGAAAGTCAAGGTCGTGCCCAGCTCTCAAGCCGGTTTTGACCCCATAGCCCGTGCAGAACAGGCAATGCAGCAACTCTCTGTCAATTTCAATATCTGGATGGCAGAAGAAGTCGACGAATTGCAAACCGCCTGGACCACTTTGCAGGAAAAAGGCATGAACAGCGAAACCATAAAAGAGCTGTTTCGCACCTCTCATGACATCAAGGGTCAGGCCCAAACCATGGGCTTTCCCATTGCCGGTAACATTGCAGGCTCACTCTGCGATTTGATCGAGAATATCACCGACCTTTCCTTCCTGCCTCAAGATTTGCTGCACAAACATGTGCAGGCCATCGCTGCAGTGGTCAAGGAAGATGCACGAGAAGAAGACAACGCCATTGGCAAAGCCCTGACAGAACAATTGCTGGCCGTCTCAGGCGAAATCATTGCCCGCTTTGAAGACAGCAAAAAAGACAGCTAAAAAAGCGCGGTCTCTGCGCTCTATAGTCGTCAGTCCTATCAAACACACAAAAGCCGGGCAAAACCCGGCTTTTGTGTGTTTTTATCAAATGCGCATCACGCCGCTCTATAGTCGCGCACCCCCCCCTGATCGCGCAAGGAAAGACGCATCTCCCGTGCCTCATCCCGTGCAATTTGCATGGCAAAACGGCGCAACAAAGCGTGCAAATCATCCATTTCATCATCCATAACAAGATCACCATAAGAGCCCAAGATGCGATCCACCATCAGTCGGGCAAAGCGCGAGCGCGACACCATGGGATCCATCTCGTGCGAGACCTCATGATAGGCCTGCAAAGCAGACACAACAACAGGCACAACATAAGGCTTGAGGCCTGCTTTATGACATAGCGTCGCAATCACCCCATCACTGGCATCCTTGACACAATCACGAATGCGTTTCTCGGAAATATTGGTCAATCTCTTCAGCGCAATAACAAACAGATCCACATTGCTCATACAAAGCCCGCGAATCAGGATATCTGCCGTTAATTGCCCAGACAAACACAAATGTTCGACCAAGGCCTCAAGATCATCACCATAGGAAGAAAAAGCCAGATCAACCGTTGCCTTGTCACAAGCATCTTTGACCAAAAGACTGCGCTTCTCTGAGCTGATAAAATTTTTCACCAGCGACAATTGCTCCAAAGCATCGCCAAGCTGCACAATCAAAGACTGGCGAATATCCACCGGCAAGCCATCCAGCGACAGCAAAGTGGTGCGCATATCCGCCTCTTGCCCAAACCTCTCTGCCATGCGGCGCAGGCTGAATGTCGTCACTTGCGCCCCGACATTGGCGAGAATGGCAAGACAGGCCTGTTTCCCCCCCACCTCAGCAAGAGCTGCCGCCAAAGACGCACTCACCGAGGGACGCGAGGCAATCGCACATTGCACACGATCCGAGCCATGAGCGGCAATATCGACCAGATCACCATCAAGCAAAATGGGCGAGCGCTGCAAAACCGGCTCCGCCACCGAATCCAGATCTTGCGCAAGACAGAGAATAACATGATGAGGAGCAAGAGGGCTGGACGCCAAAGCATCCGATAAGGCCAGACGCACCAGGGGCGAAGAATCATCCAGCAAAAGCGTCAAGGCCGTCTCGGCATCATCACGCTCTGATGGCTCCATATCTGAAAACAAATAGGCCCGCGCAAGCGCAGAGCTTGCCTCTGCACGCCGTGCCACCGGTGCTGTTTCGATCCAGGAGAGAAACTTCGCTACAATCATCCCGAAAGTCCTTGAACTGCTAAACTCCCCGCCATTGTGAAACACCAACCCTTAATGATCGGTTCACCATATTTGTTAATTACAACAAGCAGGTCAAACGAGCACAGCAAAGCCCGGAAACTCAACAAGTCAACCGCATAAAAAACGGGAAAAACCAATCAACCCTCTGGATCTGTTTTCCTGACCCCAGCCAGATAATCGCTCAAATCCAAGGCACCGGATGAAACAGAGGATGTTTTGGAACGAGGCTCTGGCAAAGCATCATCCTGACCAGAAGAGCCCAAAAGCTCAACAAAACGTTGTCCCGCCTGCGCCAAACCGGCAGGCTTTGCTTTGGGCAAAATAGCCAAACTCTCAGCATCAACAGGAGCTGCTTGATCAGGCAACAGATTGACAGGCGCTGCCTTGGTCTCCCCCGCACGAGAAGGCGTTACAGATCGGGCTGGCTCTATAGAAGGCGTCAGGCTCGTTGCTTGAGCATAGCGCGAGGGGCGCACACCATGATTGGCTGATTGTGAAACATCCATCTCCCCGCCATAACGACTGCGGCGCACCGGTGCATTTTCCATTTGCGCCATGAAGGAAACAAGCTCAGACGTCTTTTTGCGAAATCGACCGCCAAGATGATCCACATAAGCCAAAGGTTCGGAGGAAGGCTGCCCGGAATGTGCCACCCCTTTTGCCAAGCCAGATTCATTGGGCACCGTTGCCACAAGATTATCATAGACTTGGCGAACAGATTTTGCCTGACCATTGCGATGATAAAAAACAGTGCGATTGGCTTTTGCCTGATCGGGAAACAAGCGATCCGCCGCCAAATCCGGCTGGCGCTCGCTCATACCAATCAAACGGGCACTGCCCTGCGCCCCCAGAAAATGGGCGGCATATAATTCCCCGCTTTTGGGCGCACGCCCCAAAGCTTGAGACAATTGTGCTTCATTCTTGCGCGCATAAGCCCCCGCCATAAGGGCAGAGACTTTGGCATCCTTACGCATGGCAAGGATCTCTTGCCGCTCAGAGCGGTCAGGCACAATATAGTCATTGCCAACTTTACGGATTTTATCGGCAATCGATCCATAACCAAGCGCAGGTCCGGCCTCTTTCATGGTTTCAAGCCAGGTGCTTTCGATAAACTGAAACAAACCAGTCGCAGAAGAGGTCGGTGCTTTGGCATCCACCCGCAAACCACTTTCACGCTTGGCAGTTGCCAGCAAAAAATCAAATTTGGCCCCAGTCGCCCTGCTCGCTTCGGCAAAAACCGCATCAAAACGCTGCGCCATCGAAGAAGAGGAAACCGAAGAGACCAAACCAAAACTCCAATCGAACCAGAGAGAAACGAAAACAAGACGAATCTCACCAATGATATCTGGTTATATTTTGTTAACCAATATGAAAAAATATGGTTAATCTTCTCTTAAGATCCTCTCTATGCCGGCTAACAGCAAAGTCAACAATTTTGCCCATTGCATTGCCCATCCCCTTTTACGTAAACTGCGAAAAACGAAAGGAACGCCCAATGCCCGGCCTCTATTTTGAAGAATTTGACGTTGGTTCCACTATCAAGCATGAATTGACCCGCACAGTGACAGAAATGGACAATATGCTCTTTTCCAATATGACGCTGAACCCTCAGCCACTGCATATTGACGCCCATTTCTGCAAAACCCAGACAGAATGGGGCCAACCTTTGATGAACAGCCTCTTCACACTGGGCCTGATGATTGGCATCTCTGTCAATGACACAACCATTGGCACAACAATTGGCAATCTGGGCATGACAGATGTCACCTTCCCCCATCCGCTCTATCAAGGCGATTCCATTCGAGTGGAAACAACAATTGTCGAAAAACGCTTATCCAAATCCCGACCAACCGCAGGCATCGTCACCTTTGAACATCGCGCCTATAATCAGAATGACAAACTGGTCGCAAAATGCACCCGTCAGGCTTTTATGAAAACAAAGGACGCCTAACTCATGCGCTCTTATCTGTTCGTCCCCGGCGATAGCGAAAAGAAATTGGCCAAAGGCCTTGCCAGCCAAGCCGATGTCTTGCTCATTGATCTGGAAGATTCGGTCGCCCAGCACAATAAACAAGAGGCCCGCACAATCGCGGCCAACTTTGTCAAACACCATCAAAGCCAACAAAACCGCCCTCAGCTTTTCGTCCGCATCAATGCGCTGGATACAGGCTTAACAGAGGCTGATCTGGCAGAAATCATCCCGGCAAATCCCGATGGCATCATGGTGCCCAAAACCCTCTCCGGCCATTGCATCACCCAAATCGACGCCAAAGTCAGTGCGCAAGAGGCCTTGGCAGGCGTCCAACAAGGCTCCATTCAACTGATGGCAGTTGCAACAGAAACGGCCAGCGCCATTTTCAACCTTGGCACCTATGGCAATGCCAGCCCGCGCTTGTGCGCTCTGACATGGGGAGCAGAAGATCTCTCCGCCGATCTGGGCGCAGAAACCAACAAGGACGAGACCGGAGCTCTTACCAGCCCTTATAAATTGGTGCGCGAATTATGCCTCTTTGGAGCAGTGGCAGCAGGCGTGCAACCCATCGATGCCATTCATGCCAATTTCCGCGATCTGGACGGCTTGCGCGCCGAGGCAACAGCGGCAAAACGCGATGGCTATATCGGAAAGATGGCAATTCATCCAGCCCAAATCCCCATCATCAATGAGGTCTTCACCCCATCATTTGAGGCCATAGACAAGGCAAAACGCATCCTTGCCGCCTTCCAAGAGGCCGGCAATGCCGGCGTTGTTGGGCTGGATGGTGAAATGCTCGACAGGCCCCATCTACGCCGCGCGCAAACGCTCCTCTCAAGAGCAAAATCAGCAGGCATTTCAATTGATTAAAAGACAATCCTGAATCATCTTCTAAACAAGACCTTCCTCTTGAATCAAATGATGAAGAAGCTGAATCACTTTCTTCACATCAAGGCAAAAGCGATTCAGCTTCAAAAAGATAGCCTATTGGGGCCGATCAAGAGAAAAGACATCCTCAACCATACAATAATCCTTGTAGCCCAACCGCGCCAAAGGCTTTAGCTTGGTCATATCGACCATGCCATCAACAAGCATGGCATCCTCAATAAAAATGCCAATCACCTCTCCCAAAACCATCTGGTAAGGGGTATCAACCCCCTCATAGCGGTCCAGCTTGATGATATCGAGCAAACGACATTCCATAACCACCGGGCTTTCAGCCACACAAGGGGCAGCGATCAACTGACACGCTTTTTGGCTCAAACCAGCAAGCGCAAATTCATCCACCTCAGGCCCGACCATGGACGCAGACAGATTCATCGCATCACGCAATTCATAGGATGCCAGATTGCAGGCAAACTCCCCACTCTGTTCAATATTGATCAGGCTATCCTTGCGCCCTTGAGAGGAAAACATCACCACATTGGGCTGGGCCGAAACAGCATTGAAAAAGCTGTAAGGCGCAAGATTGGCCACCCCATCCGCTCCCCTTGAACTGATCCAGCCAATGGGGCGCGGAGCCACAAGCGCCTTAAACGGATCATGGGGCAAACCATGCGGCTCTGAAACCGGATAGAACATCACTCACCCCAGCTTTGTACAATTTTCGATAGATCCGGTCTTGCCCGTTCGGTCTTGGGCGCTTGCGGCGTGCCAATATGGATAAAGCCAGCAAGACGCTCTCCTTCCCCCAATCCCAATTCGACAAGAATAGCCTCATCAAACGCACACCATTCTGTCAGCCACTGGGCAGAATAGCCTTCGCCATGGGCGGCATGAATCAAATTCATACAAACAGCACCCGCAGACAAGATCTGCTCCCATTCCGGCGCACGGCTGGTATCTTTAAGGGACGAAACAACCCCGATCACCATCGGCGCACGCAAGAAGCGCTCTGTTTCCAGAGCCAGACGCGCCTCATCTGCCTGCGGATCCAGCTCTTGCCAACGCGCCTTTAAAAGCGCGCCCATCCGCTCACACCCTTTTGGGGTGAAAACCATCAAACGCCAAGGCTCCAGTTTCTTATGATCGGGAGCGCGCACCGCAGCCGTCAAAATACGCTCAAGCTGCTCAGACGTCGGGGCAGGATCGCCCAAAAAAGCTGCAGGCAAAGTGCGCCGGGAGAGTAAGTGATCCATCAAATCAGACATAGTATTTTTCCCTCATATTCTGGCCAGGTTTTACCACAGCCGGACCAGAGACCGGACCAAAGCCCAGACCAGAGATCAGACCAAAGCCCAGACCAGAGATCAGACCAGAGATCAGACCAGCGCCATGCAAAAAGCCTAAAGGCCAGCCCCTTTCCCACATATTTCAACCAGATCAGACAAAAGAGAAGAAAGACGATCAGAAAAATCCACAATCCAGCCCAAAAATCCCGACCACAAGTGCCCCGCCCTCAAATGACCATGGTCTTTCTATTCAATATGCATTAACCAAGACGAGACATATCCCATCCTCACACTGAGTATGAAAGGACCAAGGGCGGCAATGGTCATGTTACATACCCAATCAGCGCGTCTAAACACATCAGGCCTGCTTTTTAGCCTGTCTTTGATTCTGTTTGCCAGCAATCATACACTGGCACAATCAAACAACAATCCAATGAATCTGGGCACAATCCTTCAAAAGCAGACACAAGGCGCGCCACCGTCCCGTTCTTACGTGAAATTGCCCAAGCAATTGCCAGCACCAAAAGCAAAAGCTGTCAGCACATCCGCCCCAGCAACAGATGAACAGGCCGCAACAACGGCACCCCAATCACAGGCAGAGATACAGGCACAAACACCAGAGGCAACAAACGCCCAAGCCACAGCAACACAGCCGCAAGCCAATCAGGCCACAAGCGTCAAGGCCACAAGCGTCAAGGCCCCAAGCATCAAGGCCCCAGAAATCCAGCCCGGTGGCATTGCCCGCCTTCAATTGGCAGCCTTCTTAACGCAAAATGGCCAGCCCCTTCAACGCGGTATGAATTGGCGTATTTTTGAAGAGAAAAAAGGCGACAATGGCCGTATGCCAATGACCCATAACAGCGATGGCGGCGCCTTGGAAGTGGACCTAAAACCCGGCCGCTACATCGTCTATGCAGGCTATGGCTATGCCAATCTGACCAAACGGGTCATCTTGCCCAAAGCAGGAGACTATAGCGAAAGCTTCATTTTACAGGCAGGTGGATTGCGCCTTGGGGCCGTTGCCGCAGGCGATATCAATCTGGACAACAATCTGTTGCGCTTCAATATCTATAGCAAGACAGGCGCTGAAGACAACCAGCAGCTAATCGCCCCCAATATCCGCAGCAATCAGGTCATCAAACTGACAGAGGGCACCTATCACATTGTCTCCTCTTACGGTGACGCCAACGCCAAGGTGCGCGGCGATGTCGAGGTGAAAGCAGGTGATCTGGTCACCGTAACCATGATCCATAATGCTGCCAAAATCACCTTGCGTCTGGTTTCCGAACCCGGAGGCGAAGCCCTGACCAACACAGTCTGGACAGTACTGACGCCGGGCGGCGATCTGGTCAAGCGCGCCATTGGTGCCTTCCCAACACTTGCTCTGGCAGCGGGCGATTATACGGCAATCGCCAAACAGGGCGAGGAAATCTACAATCGCGATTTTGCCGTCGATGCAGGCCTGAACCGGGATATTGAAGTTCTGGCCAGCCAGCCTTAGAGCCTGATTGAAAAGTCCTGAGCCGACCCTCCCCCTTGCAGACCAGCCATCATGATACCCTCATGGGCGGTCTGAAAAGAGGGAGAGGGCTGGATATACAACCTAAAAGTCTCATATCGAGACTTTTAAATCGGGCACTTATACCAACGGCATAAAAAACAATAGAAAAAGGGCGCCACACAGCAGCGCCCTTTTTCTCTATCTACTCACCAAAGAGAAGCTTATTCAGCAGCATCCAATTTTGCATTGGCTGCATCACGCGCCCGGCGAAGATCCGGTGCAATCGCCTCTTCTGTCAGGGACGCAATTGCCTCTTCCAAAGACATGGATGTTTGATGTTTGGAACCAAGACGACGGATAGAGATTGTCCCCTCTTCCGCTTCCTTGCGGCCACAAACCAGCAAAGCCGGAACCTTGGCCAATGAATGTTCGCGAACCTTATAATTGATCTTCTCGTTGCGAAGATCCATTTCGACATTCAAACCAGCTGCCGTCAGCTTTTGCTGAACCTCACGGGCATAGTCATCAGCTTCAGAGGTGATCGTTGCGACCACCACCTGCAAAGGCGCCAGCCAAAGCGGGAAATGACCGGCATAATGCTCAATCAAAATACCACAAAAGCGCTCCAAAGAGCCAAACAAAGCACGGTGGATCATCACCGGCGACACCTTGTCCCCTGCTGTATTGATATAAAAAGCACCAAGACGGCCCGGCAAATTCAAATCCACCTGAACCGTACCACATTGCCAATCGCGACCAATGGCATCACGCAACACATATTCCAGTTTCGGACCATAAAAAGCCCCTTCACCGGGATTGAGCGTATAATCCTGCCCCGCAGCTTCAACTGCTGTTTTCAAGGCCGCTTCCGATGCATCCCACACTTCGTCAGAGCCAACGCGCTTTTCCGGGCGATCTGAGAATTTGATGCGAATATCCTCAAAGCCGAAATCCTTGTAAATGGACATGATTTGCTCATTCATATCCACGCAGACTTCCGTAATTTGCTCTTCCGCAGAAAAGATATGGGCATCATCCTGTGTGAAGTGACGCACCCGCATCATGCCATGCAACGCACCAGAAGGCTCATAGCGATGCACCTTGCCAAATTCGGCAATTTTGAGCGGCAAATCCCGATAGGATTTCAGACCATTTTTAAAGATCTGCACATGCCCCGGACAATTCATCGGCTTACAGCAATAAGTGCGCTCGTCCGGCGTCTGGGTGGTGAACATATTCTCACCAAATTTCTCCCAGTGGCCCGATTGCTCCCAAAGCGTCTTTTCCATCATGTCCGGGCTATTGACTTCCTTATAGCCCCAATCCTTTTGGCGACGCCGCATATAAGCAATCAAAGTCTGGAACAGGGTCCAGCCCTTTTCATGCCAAAAAACAGAGCCCGGTGCCTCTTCTTGAAAATGGAACAAATCCATTTCGCGGCCAAGCTTGCGGTGATCGCGCTTTTCCGCTTCTTCCAAACGATGCAAATAGGCTTTCAGATCTTTATCGGACGCCCAGGCCGTGCCGTAAATGCGGCTCAACATGGCATTGTTGGAGTCGCCGCGCCAATAAGCCCCGGCCACCTTCATCAGCTTGAAAGACGACCCAATCTGACCTGTGGACGCCATATGCGGCCCACGACACAAATCCAGCCAATCGCCCTGTTTGTAGATTTTGACATCTTCCTCTTCAGGAATGGCGTCAATCAGCTCAACCTTATAATGCTCGCCCTTGTCAGCAAAATAGGCCTTGGCCTCATTGCGGCTCCAAACCTCTTTGGTAAAAGGCGCATTACGCTGAATGATCTCTGCCATTTTCTTTTCAATGACAGGCAAATCTTCCATGGTGAAAGGCTCATTGCGGGCAAAATCATAATAAAAGCCATTATCAATGACCGGCCCAATGGTAACCTGCGTACCCGGAAACAATTCCTGCACCGCTTCGGCCAGCACATGGGCCGTGTCATGGCGGATCAATTCCAGCGCATCATCATCAGTTCGGGTTACAATCTCGATGGCAGCGTCCGCAGAGATCGGCTCGGACAAATCAGTCAGCTCGCCATCCAATTTCACAGCAACGGCTTTTTTGGCGAGAGATTTGGAAATACCTGCCGCAACCTCGGCACCTAGAATGCCTTGCTCATAATTACGCACAGATCCATCGGGGAAAGTAAGATTGACCATCAAGGTCCTCCTGCTCAACTCCTGCATACAACACAGGTAAGCTTGTGTTTCGATCAAATAAGGCCTCTGACCCGGCGTTAATCCAACCGCGTGGCCGGATCAATATGATCACCGGTCCAAAAACCGTAAGACCATGGTTTATACCAGCATGCTCCCTCAGGCAACAGCTCTGGCACAGGATCAAAGCCACTCTGTCCCCAAGGATGACAGCGTACAATCCGCGCCAGCCCCATCCAGCCCCCGGCCCAAACGCCAAATCGCCCAATAGCCTCCGCTGTATAATGAGAACAAGTCGGCCCATAGCGACAATTGCGCCCGATAAAAGGCGAAATAAAAATCTGGTAAAACCGGATCAGGCCAAGCGGCAAAGCTCTTGGATGCAAATAGCTCAAAAGCCGAAAGACAGGCCCGGACATCACTCACTGCACCCCAATGCGCTCAATCTGTTCAACCGCATCCACCACGGCATCAAAAATCAGCAAGCTGGACATATGGCGCGCAGGATAATCTTTGACCGGCTCCAGATATTTCAGATCTTCCCAATAGCCTTGCGGGACGGGACCGCCCTTTTTGAGCATAGCATGCATGACAGCGCGAATAGAACGCAACTCATCGCCACTTTGCCCAATCACCTTGCGCGCCATGACGCTAGCCGCCGCCTGTCCCAAAGCACAGGCATTGACCTTATGACCAAAATCCACAACTTTGCCATCTTGCATAATCAAATCAACATCAATGCTCGACCCGCACAATTTGCTATGCGCACGGGCAGAAGCCTGAGGATTGTCCAATCGCTCAAGGCGTTCTATATTGCCCGCAAATTCCAGAATTTTCTTATTATAGATGGCATCCAACATAGAAATTACGCCTGTTTTGCTGTGTCTTATTCATCCAAAGCTGTCAATCTTTCGTGCCGTTGGTATAACCCTTATATGGGAAGAGAAACAAGGTTATCATAGCCCTTTGCAATAAATTCCATTTGAACAAAAATGACAAAAGAGTAATGATATAACATTACATGATAATAATCAGTTTTTTGCTACTGACAAACAGCCAAAAACATGCAAGATGTCGCATCGCGCTTGTTTGAGGAAGCTTTCAGAATGGCTTTGACAAACACAGCGAGATACCCATTTGGTGGAAATTTTGTACGCCATACGCGTCGCAACCGCAACCAGCGGGAACAATGAAGGAGCTTTGCTCGGTCATGGACACAATCATTACAACACAGACCGCCGATCAGCCGGTGCAGGGACAGACTGTGACAGAAAAGAAACGCCCATCCCGGCAGGACGCGGAAGCTGCCGTTCGCACCCTGATTGAATGGATCGGAGAAGACCCAAGCCGCGAAGGCTTGCAAGACACCCCGGCACGCTTTGTCAAAGCCTATCAAGAGCTGTATAGAGGCTATAACGAAGATCCGGTCGTGCCCTTACAACGCACCTTTAAAGAGGTGAACGGCTATAGGGATATGGTTTTGCTGCGCGATGTAGAATTTTTCTCTGCTTGCGAGCATCACATGGTACCCTTCTTCGGCAAGGCCCATATTGCTTATTACCCTTCTGATGGGGTTGTCGGTCTCTCGAAGCTGGCACGGGTGATCGATACTTATGCCCGCCGCCTGCAAACGCAGGAAACCCTGACCGCGCAAATTATCGAGGTGATTGAAAAGACCCTCAATCCGCGCGGCATTGCCCTGGTCATGGAAGCAGAACATATGTGCATGTCCATGCGCGGCGTCCAGAAAAAGGGGGTCTCAACCGTCACCGCCACATTCACCGGTGTGTTTGAAGAAGATCAGACAAAACAAGACCGTTTCATGACCCTGATCGGGGTGCGCTAATCGCGCCCTGATCCTACACTTGAAAGCGTCATTGAAACAGGAAAAGAACAAAATCATGTGTGTGCCCTTCGAAAGCCAAGCTCAAAGCAGCAAAGACGACATCGAATTGGGCACACATTTCCTGCCCAAATTCGACGCAAACGGACTGATTCCGGCCATTGTCAGCGATGCTGATAGCGGGGATGTGGTGATGTTTGCATATATGAATGCGCAAAGCCTGCAACTGACCCTGACCACAAAAGAAGCCCATTATTGGAGCCGCTCCCGCCAGGAACTCTGGCACAAAGGCGCAACCAGCGGCAATGTGCAGGATGTGATAGAAATACGCACAGATTGCGATCAGGATGCCATCTGGCTCAAGGTCCGCACACGCGGTGCCACCGCCAATTGCCATCAGGGCTTCAAATCCTGCTTTTATCGCGCCGCCACACAAAAAGGCGACACCACAACGCTGAGTTTCAAAGAAGACAGCCCGCTCTTTGATCCAAAGAAAATCTATGAATAACAAAGATTTGACACAAGAACCAGCAAATCCCTCACCTCTCCGTCACATCAAAGTGACGAAAAAAATGCAATTGTTAATGGTTTAAGAAATCAAATCTCCTATCCTGAAAGGTGAAAGGAGATCGTCATGTTGACCCATGTTCTTGATTATTTCTCGCCCACCTCAAAACATGAGAATGATCAAAACACAACTGAACACATGCATCCAGCCCCTTGCACACCCAAGGCCAGTATCGGACTTGCCTTAGGCGGTGGCGCAGCAAAAGGCTGGTCTCATATTGGCGTTCTTCATGCGCTGCAAGAAGCGGGCATAAAACCGGACATCATTACCGGCACATCCATTGGCGCAGTGGTTGGCGGCTGCTATGCCGCAGGGCATCTGGACAGGTTGGAAGAATTTGCCAACAGCCTTACGCCCCGCCGCTTATTAGGCCTGCTGGATGTCAATTTTTCAGGCAAAAGCCTGATCAATGGCTCCCGCCTCACCCGCCTGCTCCATCGCTATCTGGAAGATGCCACAATCGAAGATCTGCCAATGCCATTCATGGCTGTGGCAACAGAATTGGCAACAGGGCATGAAATCTGGCTGCGTCGCGGTCATCTGGTCACGGCCATGCAGGCATCCTATGCCCTGCCCGGCATCTTCAACCCTGTCACCGTCAATGGTCGCCATCTGGTAGACGGAGCACTGGTCAATCCGGTGCCCGTGTCACTGGCCCGCTCTATGGGCGCCCGCATTGTGCTGGCGGTGAATTTAAGTGATGCCTCTTTTGGACGTGGCTCGATCATTCCCAATGCTGACGATCCGCACGAAGTGATCCAGCCTTGTGAAGAGCAAGAAACGATCCCAGCGCAACCAACCGCATTTTCAGGCTTTAAATCCATCTTCTTTGGCAACAATCAGACACCTGGCATTTCCTCGGTTATGTTTGATGCCTACACCATTATCCAGGACCGCATCAGCCGCTCACGATTGGCAGGAGACCCGCCTGACATCATGATCAGCCCTCGCGTACACCAAATCGGCATGTTCGAATTTCACCGCGCGCAAGAAGCGATTGAAGCAGGCTATCTCGCCACACAAAAAGTCATAGAAGATTTCAAGGAAATCTCAAAAGACATGCAGGCATAATACCAACGGCATAAGTGCCTGATATTAAAAAAGCAGGGCCAAACCCTGCTTTTTTATAGCGCATTGACATAGAGCGAACGGGAATTTATCCCGCAGCAATATAGGCGCGCATATCTGCGGCTTCTTTCTCTGTCTGCTCAATGCGATGCTTGACCACATCACCAATCGAAATCAGACCAATCAAAGCCCCATTGTCCAAAACCGGCATATGACGGAAATGACCGGCAGTCATGCGTTGCATCACCGAAACAACGGTCTCATTCTCAGCACAGCAAATCACGTCACATGTCATATAAGCAGAGGCAGGTTGTTTTAGAACATCCTGCCCACCACTGGCCAAAGCGCCAACAATATCACGCTCAGACAGAATGCCGCTCAATTTGCCATCTTGCGCCAACAAAACAACACCGATTTTCTTCTCACATAGCAAATCCACGATCTCGGCAATAGGCGTATCTGGCGCTAGGGTAAAAACGTCCCGGCCTTTACGATCAAGAATTGTTGCGACAGTCATCGGCGTCCTCCTTCATACAATCAGCAACGGAAAACCAATAGAAGACTATGGCAGGTCTTTTCCCTTGCATTCAACTATAGCTGTAACCAGCGCCTTTAAAGCGTGATCACCCCTTTAAAAGAAAGTCTGCGACGATTTAGCAAAGAAGACAAGAGCCCAAAGCAAAACTAACGCATATGCTGAACGAAAGATGCAAAGAACAGAAGAAAGCCACAAAAACAATCCCCAACTCCTATAGACACACCCCTCTTGCGCCTTCATCACAGCCCGCAAAATATAGGCCACAAAAGCCACAGACCGATATTACATTATTTAATCACGCGAATATGCGGGTGATCTTTCTTTTTCGGCTTCGGCTCAGAGGGCTTTCTTGGACCTTGCGAAAAAGAATCGAAATAGGGAAACAAGAACAAGCCGGCCACAAAACCACCCAAATGCGCTTCCCATGCGATCGAAGATCCACCACCGCCCAAAGACAGCACGCCAAAAATCAGGTTCAACACCAGCCACACCGTCAAAAAAGCCATGGCCTGCTTATTATTGCGAAGCTGCTGCAAACTCAGACAAGGCTGACGGTGAGAGGCTTGCAAGGCATCACTCCAAGACCCATAGCCGCTGAAAGCAAACCGCGCGGACGCGGCCATAGCCCCCGACAAAACAGCAGAAACACCAACCAGCGGCGTCACGCTTCCTGCGTGAAAGAGAGAATGCAACCCCGCCCCGGCAACAGCGCTAACCACAAAAAAGCCAGCAAACCGCGCTGTGCCAATCCGCCGCAACACAACAGTTGCAAAAGCTGCCATCCAGACCAGATTCAAAATCAAATGCATCCAGCTACCATGCAAAAAGGCATAGGTTACAAAGGTCCAGATATCCCCTGCTTTCGCCGGAATGAAAGCAAACGTCGCCAAAACGCTAATCGCCTGAACGTCAGACAGAAAAAACTCTCGCACAACATGAATGGCAACCATCAAGCCACCCAACACCATAATGGGTTGAGGCAAATTGAACATCGGCTCTCTATAGGGACGACCATCTGGCATATTCCAGGATCCACCATTTTTGCCAAACTGCACCATTCTCTGTCTCCTTACCCCAGACCCGCTGATTTTGTCATTGTCCGCCATTCTCTCATATTGGAAGTAAAGAAACTTTCATCAAGAGGACAACAAGTCAAAAGACGCAAAGAGTCTACGCCTCATATAGTTTCCCATAACAAACCAAAGCAAAAAGGCAAAAAAAAGCCACCTGCTCGATCTCTAACGGATCAAATCAGATGGCTGACGCCTCCCGCACTCCGTCGGGAAAGGTTGAAGAGCCGCGCCGCAAGATCTTTTAGGAGTCCGAATGTTGCGGCGTGGAAACTGTTAGGACTTTGTTTACACATTTCGCCCCCATCAAACAAGCGTAAAGCAATATTAAGGTTAACAGCGTCAACGCGATGCACCAGCCGAATAGATAGTTTAGCCAATAAAAGAAGGCTCTAGCCCTTTTCATAGAAAATCGAAAGGTTAGCACCTCAATCTCACTACATCTCTTGAAACTGGCACAAAGTCTGCAACTCAAAAAGGCAAACAGACATTATGGCCTTCATTGTCCCAGTCTGAGACAGAAAATGGGACAATATGCAAAAAAGAGATCAACAATGAAACATCAGGTGACCCGAGAGCTCTATACATATTGGGATGGTCTGCGCGGAGGCCGTACCGCACCGGAACGCAGCGATATTGATCCGGCTGAAATTCATGCCATTCTGGGTGACACCTTCATTTTGGAATATAATGATGAAGAGAGCCAGACCTTTCGTCTTGCCGGAACCCGTTTGTGTGGCTCCTTCTGCCGCGAGTTAAAGGGTCGCAATTTCCTTGATCTCTGGAAAAAAGAAGATCTGGCCAGCATCAAAATTCTGCTCACCGCTGTCGCAGATGACGAAGCCGCCGCAGTCATTGGCTTTGAAGGCACAACAGAACGCGGCCAAAGCCTGCAATTCGAAACCATTTTGCTGCCTTTGCGCCATTATGGTCAGCCCAAAACCCGCATTCTGGGTGCCGCCAGCCCGCTGGACATGCCCTATTGGATCGGCATTTGGCCTTTGCAGGATTTAAGCGTCACCTCTTTGCGCCTGATCTGGCCTGACGAGCGCCCTGCTTTCATGCGCAATCCAGAAACAGCCGAACCTGCCAGACAAAATATCATGCCAACCGGCTCTCTAGCCCCCTCCTCGGCCTCCATGCCACAAAAAAGAGTGGGGCACCTGATGGTCTTTGACGGCGGCAAAATAACTTAATCCCGAACAATAACATTTGGACAAATCCAAACAGATTGATTGTCAAAAGGCTTTGTTAACCATAACAGAGCTAGGATGCCCTGACGAAATGTCATGCCATATCACCTATATGGCCAACTTTTTTCGGGATTGCCAATCAGACATGTCAGCGGTATTGCAAAATTCAGTCTTGCCTCGGGTTACAGAACGCCGGAACCATCAAAGGGTTCAGGTCAATCTCCTTGGCCGTTTCATGCTGGAAAACAAGAAAGAATATCCTTGTCAGGTGATCAATATGTCGCCGGGTGGATTGGCAATGATTGCCCCCGTACGCGGCGAAATTGGCGAACGCATCATTGCCTATATTGATCATATTGGCCGCATTGAAGGCAAAATTGTCCGCAAAATAGAAGGCGGCTTTGCCGTTGCAGTGGATGCAACCCTGCGCAAACGCGATAAATTGGCCTCCCAGCTGACATGGCTCGCAAACCGGCATATTCTGAACCTGCCCGAAGATCGCCGTCATGAGCGCCGCACCCCGAAAAATCCAATCACCAAACTCGTCATGGATGACGGCAGCGAACATATGTGCCGCGTTCTCGACTTGTCACTGTCTGGCGCAGCCTTGAAAACAACAGCCCGCCCGGCCATGGGAAAACGCATCACAATCGGCAAAATTCAGGCGCAAGTTGTCAGACATCTGGAAGATGGTCTGGCCATCGAATTTGCAGCTGTCCAACATGATGACAATATCGATCACAATCTGAGCTGATTGACCATCCTCAAACAAAAAAGCGCAAAATTTGAGCCTACAACTTGGACGCATCAACCTAAGTAAGAATGTTCGATCCCAATAAGCGTATAAAAAACGCTCTAAAAACGAGAAATTGGGCCACGTTCTCAGCACATAATCCCAACGGCATCCTATGGGTCAATCTTTCGTGCCGTTGGTATTAAGCCCCAAGACTTGCGCATAATCCCCATATTGATCCCTATTCACATCAAAAAAATCATTTTTTTTTGACTTTTTTGCGCTCCTAAAAACGCCTTTTAAGGGGCACAAGTCCCTCTCAAGAAGCAACAAAAAGCCCATCCAGCGCAAGGAAAGATCCAACAGGCTCTTACGCCTTACCATGCGCCTCCCCCTTTATTGGTCTTATGGAGCCGATAAAGCATCCCCAAAAGCAAAAATCTCATCCCTTCAAATCATAAGAAAAAGACCGGAAATCTGCCGCTCAGAGCAGATCGTTCAAACTTGGCTAAAATTTGAAACAGATTTCAGTCAAATCAACATCAAAATAAAACACAATTTGAAATTAAGTAAAATAAATTTTTATTCAAATAAAAATACAAATAAAGACAAATAAAAATAGATATATTCTATAATTTCCAGAAAATTATATTAAAATTACAACGCCAATATTTGAATAAATTCAATCGGATACTTCTATAAATCTCCCAAGGACAACGGGAGACGGACATGAAAAAAGTATTCGCAAATATTGCCATTGCATTGGGCATCATCACCACGGCAGGTAGCTTCTCAACAGAGGCGATGTCAAAAGGCTATGCAGAATTTATGCAAGTCGGCCATCAAACATCAGCGCCAATCGGGCACGTCAATTTTTGCCGCAACAATCCGGCAGAATGCGGCACCATCTATCATCAGGATCGCGCGATCAAACTCACACAGGACAATTGGTCCCAGCTGATCAACATCAATGGTCACGTCAATCAAACCATTCGCCCTGTGACAGATCAGGAACAATATAAAAGAGAAGAATTCTGGACATATCCCGGCGCAGCAGGCGATTGCGAAGATTATGCCCTCTTGAAACGCCGCATCCTGATCAATGCAGGATGGCCGGAAACAGCCTTGCTGATGACTGTTGTAAAACAGGCAAACGGCACGGGTCATGCGGTTTTGACCGTGCGCACAGACCGTGGAGATCTGATTTTGGACAATCAGGACCCACGCATCCTGCCTTGGAACAAAACCCCATACCGCTATATCAAACGCCAAGCCAGCCTCAATCCGTCCAGCTGGACCAGCATCAAGGACAATCGCACAACACTTGCCCTGCGTTAACATCCCCAACACCCTCTTTTGGGTGTCACCTTCCTCCTAAAGCACAGCTCGCTTTCAGGAATTGGCCTGACATGTCCCATAACCCGTCCGTTATTGTCAGGTCATAGGGCCAGTCGTCCCCACGACTGGCCCGCTCCCTTTCTCATACTCTCATATGAGAAAATAATACCAACGGCATAAAAGTCCCCACGAGAGCATATTTTTCGAAAAGTGCGTGCGGTTTTCGAACAAAAATATGCTTAGAAACAAAGACGAGAGCATTTTGAATAACGACGTGTTGATTCAAATGCTCTAGGACCCAGCCTCCTCAATCTTGACAAGACCTTTGGCATATCGTTGCCAATTTTCAACATAATGCGCGGCAGATTTGGTCAAGCCCTTAATGGCATCCTCATCCAATTCACGCACCACCTTGCCCGGCATCCCCATAACAAGAGAATTATCCGGGATCACTTTACCTTCCGGAATCAGAGCCTTGGCACCAATCAGGCAATTTTTGCCAATCTTGGCACCATTCAGGACAACCGCCCCCATACCAATCAGCGTATTATCACCAATTTCACACCCATGCAGGATGACATTATGTCCTATCGTGCAATCCTGCCCGATTGTCAAAGGATAGCCCATATCCGTATGCAAGGTGCAGCCTTCCTGAATATTGCTGCGCTGCCCGATATGCAGCACTTCATTATCCCCGCGCAACACAGCACCAAACCAGACACTGGCATCAACCTCAAGCACCACCTTGCCAATCAGACTGGCCGTTGGCGCAACCCAGCACTGGCCATCTTTTGCCAAGTTTGGCGCTTCCCCATCCAATTGATACAAAGCCATGACACGTCCCCCTCTTCTTCACACCCTGTCCATCATCCAACAATATTCACCGCTGCCAGAATCACATTGAGAACAAGGATACCGGAACAGGCACTCCAGACACCAGCAATCGCAGAAGACCCAAACAGCCAACCAATGGGACGATGCTCAATCCTGCGCCCACGCAAGGCATTGCGCATAATGATAAAGGGCCCGGCAAACACACAAAGCAGAATGGACGCAAAGGCACTGAGCCAGCTTTCAACCGACACCACAAACCGGACCGGACGCGCAGAAATCAGCTGATAAACGCTCCCCAAAATACCGGCACATACAAAGCCGATACAACTGGCATACACAAAAGCAAACATATCCTGTCCCATTTTCTGTCCTTCACGCATTACAAGGCGGACATTTGTGCCAAACTGACACAAGCAAGTCTATATTTGGATAAAATGCAAAGGCTATGCCATTTCATTCACTTTCTGTTAAGACTAGAAAAGAGAATGATGGGGTAGATCTGAAACCGACATGCCAGCCATCACCCATAAACAAGACACAATGAAATCAGACAGGACCGGCAATCAATGACGAACGGATTGAGAGATCCCCAGCCTCCCCATAGATGGATCTTTTTCATCCTCGTTTTTGGCCTGATCGCGATTAGCATTCTATTCATCGCCAGCCGTTTGTTCCGCCATAGCGAAGGCTTGCTCGGCCATAACACCTATACAAGCAACACCGACCCCATCATCATCAATCTGGTGGGCGAAAGCCTTGTCATGCCGCAAAATATGATCCGCCAGGATAGCCAGCGGACCAGCGAACCCCAAAACAGTCTCGATCTGTTTTTTCACTGGCCAAGCCTGCAAGGCTATAATCTGGACAATCAGCTGGCTTTCACAGACATATCCGACATGTCCAAACTGGTCTTTGTGCGCCTCTCCAGCCCCCAAAAACACATTTCCTCGTCAGAACGTCTTTATTCTGTCTATAGCCAGCATTTCATTGGCAGCCCAAAACAGGGCGCGGCGGGCCTGATTGGCTTCAAAATGGATGAAACATCAAGCTATGCCGGCGAAATTGTCTATTTCAAACCAGATGAAAATCCACCCTATGTCGTGCGCTGTTTCCAACCACAAGAGCAAGTGCCAACCATTTGCCTGCGCGAAATCCTGCTTAAAAACGGCCTGCAAGCCAGCTATCGCTTTCGTATGAACATGCTGGAAAACTGGCGCGAAATTGATGCAACAACGCAAAAAATGCTCAACACTATGATCATCGAATAAGACCAACGGCATAAGACAGGCTCTCACGATGAAAAGACAGAACAAAAAAGCGCCTGAAACCAGCAGATTTCAGGCGCTTTTTTTGTTAATGGTCGGGCAGCTCTTTAAGCGTCATCCAGATCATAATCCAAAATAGCCATGCTAAAATTATAGGACAGATCGTCATCATCCTCATCATCTTTGAAGAGAACACCGACAAATTCGTCTGCCACATAAACCTCGGCGCTGTCATCCTTGCGAGGCCGGGCGCGCACTTCCAGATTTGGAGACTGCAACGCACGGCGCATATAGGTTTGCAATTTATTCAGCTCTGTCTTATCCAAATTTGCCTCCTTGCAAAATCACAACAGCCCGAGAGTTCAGCCTGTCAATATAGCGCTGGTGAGTGGCACAGCACCGCAAAAGAGTAAAGCAGCTTTTTAAAGCACCCACCATTTCCTCTTCACAGCACCAGATTCACATCCATTTGACAAGCAGGCAACCCAAAAGTCTGATGATCAGATGCCTTCTCCTTCGCTCAGCATCTGGTTCATGCTGCGCGAAGGCTCATCACATCCAGCCCGCCCGACAATTTTGGCAGGCACACCGGCAACCGTACTGTTAGGTGGCACATCCTTGAGCACAACCGAGCCGGACGCCACACGCGAGCAATGGCCAATCTCGATATTGCCAAGCACTTTTGCTCCAGCACCAATCAAGACACCACGGCGAATTTTAGGATGACGATCTCCGCCTTCCTTACCTGTACCGCCCAAAGTCACACCCTGCAAAATGGAAACATCATCTTCCAGAACGGCCGTTCCCCCAATCACGACACCCGTAGCATGATCAAGGAAAACACCCTTGCCAGCCCGCACTTGCGGATGAATATCCACCTGAAACACTTCGGAAATGACAGATTGCAGATAAAGCGCAAAATCCTGACGGCCATTCATCCAAAGCCAATGAGCAAGACGATGGGTCTGGATGGCCTGAAAGCCTTTAAAATAAAGCAGCGGATCCAAAAAGCGATCACAAGCCGGATCCCGGTCTGCAACAGCCATAATATCTGCCCGCAAAGCCGTTGCAATAAAAGCATCATGCTCAATCGCTTCGCGATAGGCTTGCCGGATCACTTCCGAATCCAGCGCAGGATTATGCAGCCGATCAACGATGCGATGGATAACAGCATTTTCCAATCGGCGGTGGCTGAGAATGGTCGAAAAAATAAAACTGCTCAGAGCCGGTTCAGCCCGCACAACAGCCTCGGCCTCCTGCCGGATACGATGCCAGACAGGATCCACCACCTGCAATTCTTCATCCCGTACTCGCTGCAATGGTCCAGTTGCCATATCTGTTTTACCTTCCAGTCATCTCAAAAGCCCGGTATCGGAACCGAGGGTCTCTTATCCTATATCCTGACTTTCAATCGCCGATCTTTTTGCCTAACAATGAAGCGAATGTCAAAGCACAGCGCCCGCAATCCCGCTTCTCTTGCCAAAAGACTACCATATCCATGCCCAACACCCAAAATCCCAATGGCCTCACTGACAAAATCTTGATCGAGCAAGAAGGCAAAATTGGCCGCCTTGTCATCAACAATCCCACAAAGCGAAATGCCATGTCTTTGGATATGTGGCGCGCCATTCCCAATGCAATAGCTAAGCTTGATAAAAACCCTGATATCCATCTCATTGTCATCACAGGGGCAAAGGACACAGCTTTTGTCTCTGGCGCGGATATTTCTGAATTTGATCAGGTGCGCGGCGATACGAAAAGTGCCACATTTTATGATGATATGAATGCAAAAGCCTATCACGCCATTCGCAAGACAAAAAAGCCAACCCTTGCCCTGATCAAAGGCTTTTGTATGGGCGGCGGCTTTGGTCTGGCTGCCGCCTGTGATCTGCGCCTGTCCAATGCCTCGGGCAAATTTGGCATTCCAGCCGGAAAACTGGGCATTGGCTATCCGACCGAGGCAATTGCAGATATTGTCCATCTGGTTGGCCCGGCCAATGCCAAGGAACTCTATCTCACAGCCAAAGTATATGACGCGCAGCAAGCCAAGAGGATCGGCTTTCTCAATGACCTTTTTGCTGATGAAAGCTTTGATCAACAAGCCAGCGATTATTGCCAAAAAATTGCAACACTCGCCCCATTAAGCGCCCAATATCATAAAGCGAGTATCAATTGCGTCACCGAACAAAGCGATGAAAGGACCATGCAAGAGCTAAAAGCCATGGCATCGGCCTGTTTTGACAGCAAGGATTATGCAGAAGGACGCAAGGCTTTCATGGAAAAAAGAAAACCAATTTTCACAGGACACTAGGACGTAGACTCATAAATGTGATGCATTTATGAGTCTACGTCCTAATCCTGCATCATACAGCCATAAAAGAAAGAGGCATAGAATTGAGGCGCTCAAACCACCTCAATATGGGCGAGGAATGAGAGAACTGCATCACAAAAAATATCATTCTTGTCGCCAGCCACCATATGGCCCGCTTCACTCACATCATAATAAAGCGCATGGGGCACCATCTGAATAAATTCATCAACATGGGCCTTGCTCACCAATTCTGATTGGCCACCACGCACCAATTGCACGGGAACCCGCAAATTGCGCGTTGCAGAGAGCAAACGTCGCTCGCTTTCCTCATGATCGCTATGCACACTATAAGGCCCATCCAAAAAGCGTGGATCCCAATGCCAGCGATAGCGCCCATCCTCGCCCTGACGCAAATTTTTGCGCAATCCATCCAAAGATTTCGGCTTGGAACGATGCGGCAAATAGCGCGCCACAGCCTCAGCTGCTTCCTCAATAGAAGCAAATCCATCATGGATTTTGTCACCCATGAAAGACAGGATCTTGTTCACCCCACCGGGATCCATTCTTGGCGTGATATCCACAAGAACCAAACCCGCCAACAAGGAAAGCGGCGCCTCTCCTTCCGCCAAGAGAGAAGAAATTCCCCCTAAAGACGCGCCAACTGCAATGGGTTTTTGCCCATATCGCACTGCAATTTGCTGAAAGACAGCCGCCGCATCTGCCCCATAATCAGAGAAACGATAATGGCCATTTTCCAGCCAGTCACTCTCCCCATGGCCACGCAAATCCATGGTAAAGGCCCGCAACCCGCAATCAGCCAGCTTTTGCGCCGAGCCTTTCCACGAATAGCGGGTTTGCCCCCCACCATGCAAAAGAATAACAACTTGACCAGACACGCCACGAAGATCAGCAACCAGCCGATTGCCTTGTGCCCCTTCAAACAGAACTGTCTGTGCCATCTGTCATTCCTTTGTATGAGTCTACGTCCTAATGATCGCGAGCAAAAAACTCCAAAACGGCCTGCTTATAAACCTTGTCCCCAACAGCAACCATATGATCCCGCCCGGGAATATCAACAGCCTCCCCATGGGGCAAAATATCCGCCAGTTCAGAGGCTTTGCCCGAAATAACATCGCGCGTGCCAACCGCAACAAGAGCAGGCGTTGCCAACTGCGACAATTCCTCAACGGTGATTTTCTGCCGTGCCGATTTCATGCAGGCGGCCAAGGCCAGACGATCGCTGCCCGTCTGATCGGCAAAGGTGCGAAAGGCCTTGCCCGTCACATGCTTGATACTGGCCGGATCGTCGGCTTCCAAAGCGCTGATAATTGGATTGGGATCACCCGTGCCATGGATCATGCCACCGCCAAGACCGCCAAACACAACCCGTTTTACCCGTTCTGGATAGGACAGGCTCAAAAAAGCAGAAATGCGCGCGCCCATGGAATAGCCCATCACATAGGCCTGATCGATTCCCAAATGATCCAACAGATTTTTGGCATCCTCAGCCATAATGGGAGAAGAATAAAGCGCAGGGTCATATAATTTAGCGCTATCACCATGCCCGCGATTATCCAGCGCAACAACGCGATACCCCGCCTCGGTCAAACATTTGACCCATCCCGGATGCACCCAGTTTACAAGCTTGCTGGAAGCAAAACCATGAATCAGAAGAACAGGAACGCCCTGCCCTTCATCAAAATAAGCGATCTTATGACCGTCGGAAGTGAAATATGTCATTCTATTACGCTAACGTAAATGTTAAAGAGGAGTCAATTCAGCATAGAGAGACAGAGCAAAGAGCAAAAGCCAATAAAATCCGGTCATATGGGGTAATCTTTCATGCCGTTGGTATTAGAGACTAGGATTCGAAAAAGATACCCTATAATGTCACAAACAATCCCAATGGACTGACCCTCCATCCATAGACCAACTATGTTCAAAGCCTGCCATAGAGGCAAGGCGTCAAAGAGCATCGAAACTCAGAAAGTATGACCAGATGGCCGGACATGCAATTGCCCACTTCAAGAATGACGAAGGTGTCTCCTCCATTGAAATCGGTGTAAAAGAGTTCAAATGCATGGGCGCCACGCCTCCTCAGGACCATCCACATATTTTTCTGGATATGGGCGGTGATACCCAAGTGCTTTGCCCTTATTGTTCAACACTATACAAATATAATGGCAAATTGGAAGAAACCCAGACCATACCGAACGGGTGCCTTGAAAAATAAGTCTTATCTGGTTTGTGTTTCATCAAGACACAAAGCGCAAAGACGCGATATAGTCCGCCAATCAAAAGACGAATCTAAAAATCAACAAGAGCCATTGGCTCTTAACTGCTTGATTGATATAGGACTTGTCTTTTACGAAACCCCATTCAGCAACGGGACAGCAGGCGGGCATGTGACATGAGCAAATCCCTTTCTATCATCATTGCAGGCGGTGGTATCGGTGGGCTATCAGCCGCAATTGCACTGGCAAAGAGAAACATCAATGTCACCGTGCTGGAGCGTGGCAAAGCCCTTTGCGAAGTCGGTGCGGGCATTCAGATCTCCCCCAATGCAACCGGCATTCTCAAAAGCTGGAATGTCTGGGACAAGCTTGACGATCAGGCCGTGATCCCCCCTCACATTCAGATCAGAAGTGGGACGTCAGGCTCCCTCCTGTCTGAATTGGCAACAAAAGACATCACCAAACGCTACAATGCCCCCTATATGGTTATTCATAGGGGCGATATGCAACGCGCACTCTATGAGCGGGCGCGCGAGCTGAACCACATCACCATTCTCGATTATCATCAGCTGCGCCATCTGGACCAATCCGAAACCGGCATAACCGTGATCTGTGAAAAGACAGATCCCGATGGCTCCAATAGCCAAAACATCACCTTGCAAGCCGACGGCCTGATTGCAGCCGATGGTGTTTGGTCCAAAATTCGCACAGATTATATGGGCAACAGCCCACCCGCCTATAGCGGCAAAACCGCATGGCGCACCACCATGCCCTCGCAAATGGTGACCGAGCACATCAACCGTCACAACGTCAATCTCTGGATTGCCCCAAAGGCCCACCTTGTCCATTATCCGCTCATTGGCGGCCATATGATGAATATCGTTGCCATTGTGCAAGATGACTGGAACGAGGAAGGCTGGAACACAAAAGGCGATCCCGCTTGGCTGAACCAGCGCTTTTCGCGCTGGCCAAAAGAAGTGCGCCACTTGTTGTCCGAGCGTGACAATTGGCTCAAATGGGCGCTGTGCGGTGTCGATCCATCCCAGCCATGGACAAAGGGCAAAGTGGCTCTTTTGGGCGATGCTGCCCATGCTATGCTGCCTTTCATGGCCCAAGGCGCGGTGATGGCCATGGAAGATGCAGAAATTCTGGCCCGCGCTCTCAGCGAAGTCTCCGGCCCTGTTGAAACGGCCCTCTTGGCTTATGAAACGGCCCGCAAAGAAAGAGCCTGCAAAGTCGTTGCCCGCGCCCAGAAAAATGGCGAGATCTATCATATGAGCGGCGCAATGGCCATGGCACGAAACCTAACCATGCGCTTAATGCCAGACAGCCAATTGCTCAATCAGTTTGACTGGATCTATCGCTGGACGCCAGACGATGTAAGATTTTAGGCTCAGAACAAGGCTCTTCTGCCTGAACCCGGCGCAAGAAATCATGCAATTCCCGCCCCGGCTCTTTCAGAAAAGCCTGATCCAAACAATCCAGATCTCGGATTTTATCAACTCTGAAAGAGCGGAAATCCTGACGCAGTTCACACCAGCTCACAAGGGTCCAGACTTTACCCCAGAAAAACAATCCCAAAGGCCGTATTTTGCGCTTTGTCAGCTTGCCTTGCAGGCTTTCATAAGAAAGGCAGACATAGCTGCGCCTGTCACAAGCCTGCCGCAAGGCATCCAGCATGACCTTGATATCCTGCGGCACCAAAAAATCAGGCGCAAACATATTTGTCTGGTTCAATTGAGAGCGCATAGCGTCCGGCAAAACCGCCTCAATTTTCACCAAAGCTTCCTTGGCAGCCAATGCCAGATCATCACCCGCCCAAGCTGTCACCATACGCGCCCCAATCACCAGAGCTGCAATTTCATCAGCCGTGAAAGAGAGAGGCGGCAAATGATAATCACTGGACAAAACATATCCAACCCCCGCCTCTCCTTCAATCGGCACGCCATTGGCCTGCAAATCGGCCAAATCACGATAAATCGTTCGCTTGGACACTTCCAATCGATCCGCTAGGCCTTGCGCGGTCAGCAATCGCCCACCGCGCAAATGCTGCACAATCTCAAACAAACGATCTGCGCGCCGCATATCCGTTTCCTTCTAATCCTTATGCCTGATGCAACCCAACCGGATTGCCATCCAGATCCGAGATAATGGCAATATCTCCCATATCACCGGGAAGAGCCATTTTAGGCATCACCACATCTCCGCCCAAACCTGACACACGACCAAGCGCGCCATCAAGATCAGAACAGGCCAGATAAATCACCACGCCCCCTGAGGCAGGCTCCACACCATGAACCGGCGTCACGCCACCCGAAATGCCATCCTCTTGCGCTTTTGGGAACATGGCAAAAGGCATATCCCCTTCCACAACCTTGGTCAGACTGATATCCAGCAATTTTTCATAAAAGCCAATGCTCTTGTCATAATCACGAGCCGGAATGGAAAACCATGTGATGGCATGATTGGGTGTCTGTGTCATTTTTCGTTCCTTTTCAATTGGTGGCGAACCACATTTCATCATGAAAAAGAAATCTATCAGCCCCCTGCTGACAGCATAGTGTCAGCAGTCTTTCGTTTGGTTGATCTTACACACACGCAATCATAGAGCATATTTCCGCCATGATGCTCTGATAGCCTTATGGACCTACTGTAGTGGGTGCAACAGACAAAGAAACAGACAAAGAAAAAGAGAACGACAGGAGATCGTCAGGATGATCAGGAATTTGACTTCACTGGCACTGCTCGTTGCCTTAATTTCGGCCATGAGCATTGCTTTGCCAACCAAAGACGCACAGGCAAAAGACGGGCGAAATGCAGCCTTTGTCGCCGGTCTTGCCGTTGGAGCATTGGGTGGGGCCGCTTTCGCCCATAGCAACAAATATCACCGCCAGCATTGGACAGCACCACGCAATCACTATCACCGTCATTTCATAAATGGCTGGCATTATCACAACGGCATTCGCCATCGCCACATCACCACCGGACAGTATCGCCCGGTCCGGGTAAAAAAATATTATGATCGGCCAAAACCCTGGACCGGTGCATGGTATCGCTATTGCGCAGAGCGCTATCGCTCTTTCAATGCCCGCACCGGACATTTCACCACCTATAGCGGCAAAAAGCGTTTCTGCCGGTAACACACAAGATAAAACAGCAAAGAAAAGTCGCCTTTCCCATCAGGAAGAGGCGGCTTTTTCACAATTATACCAACGGCATAAAAGATTGACCCATAGGGCGTCTGGCAGCAAGAGCAATCGCTGCGCTGATTTTTGCCCGATCGCCCACTTCATTGGCCAGAATAAGCACCAGCTTGGCATTCATCAATTGTTGCTCATCTTCGCTCATATCCCGTTGGGATTCGATCAATTCCTGATAAAAACCATCAGGATCAGCAAGTGTCAGAGTTTCTTTCAAAGCCATGATATCCCTCCTCAGATGCCGCCAATGGCCCGCTTGACAGCGGCTTCAATCTTAGTCCTATCAAAATTGCGCCAGCGTGCTGCAACATGCTGATCAGGGCGAATAAGATAGGTGGTGCCGTCTTTGCCATCATAGCGCTGGCGCACCAGCCCTTGTACATCTTGCAAATCCTGATCGACGCAAAGCACCCTCACCTCAAGCCCTGCCATACTTATCTTGTCCATTGGCTTGTCACCAAAAACCAAAAGCACAAAGCCTTTGCCAAGCTGATTAAGCAACCATCCATCAAGCCCTGCCAAAGCAATGGGAGAATCCGCACAATTGGTGCCCGGCGCCATATCACCATCAAATGCATCCTCATCAACGCTATTGAGCGAAGAATGCACATAAGGCGTTGGCTTGGACAACCGACCGGAATTGACCAAAGGCTTGGCAAAATCCGTCATTTCCGCCAGCTCCAACACAGCATCGCGATAAAAGCGACTTCCCTTTGACTTTGGCGTAATAAAATCCGTAGAGCGCGTGGAATTGAGCAAATTATCATCAGCTGCAAAAGAGCGCTCCTCATGATAGCTGTCAATCAAACGCTCTGATGCCACACCATCCAGAACCAGCCTCACCTTCCAGCCCAGATTATCAATATCCTGAATGCCCGTATTGGCCCCGCGCGCGCCAAAGGGAGAGACTTGATGGGCAGAATCGCCAGCAAAAATCACCCGCCCATGACGGAATTGATCAATCCTGCGACAGGCAAATTGATAGACAGACGCCCATTCCAGCTCAAAATCAACATCCTCACCCAACATCGCCTTGACCCGCGCAATGATATTGTCTTCGCGCTTTTCTTCCTCAGGGTCGCAATCCCAGCCTAATTGAAAATCCAGCCGCCAGACATTGTCCGGCTGTCGATGCAAAAGCGCGGATTGATTGCGATGGAAAGGCGGATCAAACCAGAACCAGCGCTCAGGTGGAAAATCCGCTTTCATAATGATGTCGGCAATCAAAAAGCGATCCATGAAAAAATGGCCGGTAAACTCGGCCCCAATCATGGAGCGCAAATCCGAATTGGCCCCATCACAGCCAATCACCCAATCTGCTTCCATTTGAAACACACCATCGGGGGTTTGCACCGTGAGCATCGCATAATCATCATGCTGCTCAATTGCGATCAGTTTATGCTTCCAGCGCACCTCAATCTGATCATCAAGCTTGCTCTGATCAACGAGATAATCTTCCAGATAATATTGCTGAAGATTGATCATAGCGGGCATTTTGTGGCCATCTTCCCCAAGCAAATCAAACTGATAGGCAAGTTTGTCCTTGAAAAAGACCTTCCCCAGCTTCCAGCCAACCCCCTTGGCCACCATCCGCTCGCCACAGCCAAGGCGATCCCAGATTTCCAAGGCACGTTTGGCATAACACACCGCACGCGAGCCAACACTCACCGTGTTATTGTCATCCAGAACAACAACCTCAATACCCTGCTGGGCAAAATCCAAAGCCGCCGTCAAACCGACAGGTCCCGCACCAATCACCACAACAGGATGACGCTTCACCTGACCGTTTTTTTGCTCCTGTGAGCAAACATAATCATAAACGGGCGCATCATAAGTCTTGAGCATGGGTCCTTCTTTCACTCACTCAATTTACAACCGGATCACTGATGAAAGAACAGCATTTATTCAACACCTTCCAACTCTTGAGCATGGAGCCATTCGGCATGTTTGGGCGCGCGCTTGGTCTTGGACCATTCTTCCAGCATCTCCCATTTCACTGCGTCCAGCCGCTTCAATTTTTCTGCCTCAGCAGGATCAGGACATGCCAGCTCAATGCGATGTCCATTGGGATCAAAGAAATAAATCGAATGAAAAATGGAATGATCCGTCACCCCCAATACATCAATGCCATTGGCTTCCAACTGCTCTTTGAACGCAACCAGCGTCTCACGGTCTTTAACCTTGAACGCAATATGCTGCACCCAAATGGGAGTATTCCCATCCCGCCCCATCTCTGGCTTGGTTGGCAATTCAAAAAAGGCAAGCACATTGCCTTGCCCGGCATCAAGGAACAAATGCATATAGGGGTCAGGCTCATGAGTTGAGGGAACGAAATCCTCAGCAATCGCAAGCACAAAATCCATATTAAGATTTTTGGTATACCACTCAACGGTTTCTTTGGCATCCTTGCAACGATAAGCCACATGGTGGATTTGCTCCACCTTCAAACTCCCATTCATCTCTTGATCCTCCCAAGACACAAGTCAATAAATTAGTTTCATTTGTTACTATATTGATATCATTTGTTACCAATTGCTGCAAGTCCTATTTTGTGCCATGATGAGAGATGGGAAAGAAACCAGACAGAAAACCAAACAGAAAACCAAACAGAGAAGCAAAGGCCCGTGACGCCAGACCCCATGATGCCAGAATCCGTGACGCCAGAAGAAGAAGATAATATGTTTGAGCTACAAACATTCCTGCCTTATCAATTGGCAGTGCTGGCCGATGCCGTGAGCCAATCCATCGCCGATTTATATCAGAAAAACTTCAATCTCAGCCGTGCAGAATGGCGCATTCTGGCCGCTTTAGGCGACAAAACAGATATGAGCGGCAAAGAGCTATGCGCCTATACCACCTTGGATAAAATGCAGGTCAGCCGCGCCCTGGCAAGTTTGGAAAAGAATGGCCACATCTTGCGCAAAGCCAATGCAAAAGACCGCCGCAATCAGGTCTTGCGTCTGTCGAACCAAGGCAAAAATCTTCTTAACCAGATTATCCCCCTTGTGAAAGAGCGGGAAAAACTTTTGATAAATGCCTTGAAGAAAGACGAACAAAAAGCCTATTTCCAAATGAGTCAAAAGATTTATCATCAGGCGCAAAAAATCCTGAACACATAAAGACCACAGGAAAGGCCCCATCCATGGATTTTGCTTTGCTGGCAGCCGTTATTTTTGCTGCTCTTTTCAGCCCCTTGGGGATTGCCGCTTTCATTTCCGGTATGCTGATCAAACAACGCTGGCACGCCACCCTATCTGCCGCCATTTTCGCAACCATTGCCTTCATCTCCACCCCCAACATCACCACTCTGCCTTTTGATCGTTTCACGCAGGTGATTGTCGGCACCATGATCGGCATGATGATTGCAGCCCATTTGAGCTTTGCCATTAAAAAGCACTTCAAATCCAAGGCAAAGCAAAATGAAAAAAGCGACGCGTGATCTACTCAAGATGTCAGAAAAAGACAACAGCCCTCTGCCAATCGGCATCGGTATATTGAGCTGGAAAGGCTATGCATCCCTGCATGCCTCGCTAAAAAGCTATGATGAGCAAAAATTTCTGGATCTCTTTGCCGAAAAGCACCTTTTCTTGCCAGAAGCCGAACAACAGGGGCGCATCATCGCGCAGGAAAATGGCCTCACCCATAGCGAACATCCAGACAATCTCGGCATTTTGGGGGGCTTTGAAGCCTTGGCCAGCAATATGACATCAGACTATGTGCTGTTATTGGAAAATGACCTGCCCCTCATCACAGACCAGAAAACCGCCTATCAGGAATTAAAAAACGGCTTGGCACTGTTAAAGCAAGAAAAGGCCCAAGTCATCCGTATGCGCTCAAGGCGCTATCCCGGCGAAGCCTTTACCACCAAGGAGAAATATAAACGCTATTACGCCACCCCGAACGCCTCTTCTTTTGATCATAGTATGCAAGCCCTGCGGCGTCTGATCCGCCCGAACAAGGCAAACAGGCTGATCGGCACCGCTCCCTATCTGCATCACAAACCAGAAAATCACCATCCAGAAATCATTCGCGATTGTGAGACAGATTTTTTGCTGATTGATGCAAAGCATATTCACTGGACCAACCAAAGCATTCTGATCAACCGTCATTTCTTTCTTGAGCAGATCATTGGCTATGCCAAAACAGCCAAAACAAAGCGGACGGCCAACGGTTTCAAAAATCTCGAAATAGAAATGCGCAGCCCCCATTGGCACAAATCAGGCTGGAAAGTCGGCCTTGGCCAAGGCATCCTGACCCATGCCCGCAAAGGCGACCGGGGATATGAATAGGACATAGACTCACAAATGCACCAGATTTATACCAACGGCATGAAGCCCGATTCATACCAACGGCACGAAACCAGCAGGTTGGGTTGGTGGGCGGCAAAGCGCCAGTAAAAATGGTGCGGGCACCATGCACCAATAAAAAACTTTAATCGTTGATTTTAAAAGATAAAAATAGATATATCCTTGATATATATCGCAGTTAGTAACTCATTTTGTATCACAAAACGACTACTTTCTGTCTTCCTTTCCGTCGAGTTTTTCTTCGATGCGTTTTAGGCTGTCGAAAATGCGTTCAATGGCTTTGGAATATCCTTTCATGCGCTCTTCGAGCACCATCACTTTGGCGCGCAGCATGAAGTGAGACCCGGCGACACCAACCGCCAATGTCAGAATATAGAGGGCGTCTTTAATCGAGACTTCCAATTTCTTCTCCATTGTGAAGCTGGCGAACATCGCCATAGAATGTCACCATGTCTCGATGGC
>JAOXSH010000019.1 GCA_025800145.1 Cohaesibacter sp. | reverse complement strand
AGTGAGCCATTTCAAGGCACCGAAGGCCAGTTTTATTGGCTTTCTGGACTGCGTCGCTCTTGCTTTATGGTCAACCAGACCATCACAGCAAAAGCTTCTTACCAGAAAGCCAATAAAATCCGGTCATATGGGGTAATCTTTTATGCCGTTGGTATAAGCGCTCTGAACGCCTTCAAGCAAGGCTTTGGACGCATCGGGGGCTGTATCGATGCTATGGGTTTTAAAATCAGTCATGGAACAAAATCCTGAAATGTCAAAGTCGTCAGATTTTTAAAATAGACCGACCATTCTAAAATGCAATGTGAACGCTTAAAAAGAAACGAAAAATCCCGGTCACAAATCCGTGAAACAGCCCATGAATAAAACAAACTTATAGCCTGCGACACTATGCCGGTTTCAGGAGCAAACAAGATGACTATTATTTGCAATTTATCGCAAATAATAGAAAGGCATGTCAGATATGCTCTCTGTGAAATCCGTTTCAACAACCCTGATCGCAGGCGCCGCTTTGCTGGCCACATCCGCTCTCTCGCTGGCACAAGACGCAAAACCCAATCTTGTGACGGTGATTTCCTCTGCCGATATCCAGACACAGGGAATGGCTTTGGTCCTCTCGTTGCAGTCAAAGGCCAAAGGAGCGAATGTGCGTATTTTGCTATGCGATAAAGCGGGAGATCTGGCCTTAAAAGACAGTCCCAAAGCAGAGCCTTTGAAAGGTGCCAATGCAACCCCTGCTATGCTGTTGAAAAAGGCTTTAGGCATTGGCATACCGGCAGAGGTCTGCGCGCTTTATCTGCCCAATAAGGGCGTGAAAGCAGATGCCTTGATCAAAGGTGTTGGCGTTGCCAAACCACCGGTCATGGCTGGGCATCTGCTTGCAGACGATACCCGCCTTTTGACATTTTAGGACGTAAACTCATAAATTTGGTGCGTTTGGCGTTCAAACGGCCCGATATCGCGCGAAAAAGTGTGTACGGTTTTCGGACGAAAATATGCTTTAGGCAGGTGATTGACAAGGCGAAGGGCGACAAACAGCCCTTCGCAAATCAGGCCTTATCGCCATGTCTGGGTTGCACTCAGCCATTGTTTGGTGCGCGCTTGCGGATCCGGGTTCAGCAAAATATCGGTAACCACCGCAGCACTATCCGCGCCAGCATGCAACACATCCACAGCACGCTCTGGCGTCAAACCACCAATGCCCACCAAAGGCATATCTCCCAGCGCTTTCTTCCAAACCAGCAATTTTTCAAGCCCCTGCGGTGCCCAAGGCATTTTCTTTAAAATGGTCTGATAAACAGGGCCAAGCGCAATATAATCGGGCTTGGCATCAAGGGCGGTTTTCAACTCCGCCCCGTCATGGGAAGACAGGCCCAGTTTGAGCGCCGCAGCACGGATGGCTGAAAGATCTGCCTCTTGCAGATCTTCCTGTCCCAAATGCAGCCAGTCGCAGCCTTCTTCAATGGCAAGACGCCAATAATCATTGATAACCAATGTGCAATCATACTCGGCACATATGGCTTTTGCGGCGCGAATTTGCGCGCGGATGTCATCGACTGGTTGATCTTTGATCCGCAATTGCACCAACTTCACCCCAAGCGGCACAAGGCGTTCAATCCAGTTGACATGATCAACAATCAAATAAAAAGGATCCAGAGAAGAGATTGGAGCGGCAATGTCAGTCATTCTATAACTCTCCAAAAACAGCTTGACCAATCACGGGCGTGGAAGGCACCGCCATATCCCGCGGCTCCAACATGCCTGCCAGATAGGCAGAGCGACCGGCCTCTGTTGCTTTGCCAAAAGCCTCTGCCATCAAGGCCGGATCACCCGCTTTTGCAACAGCGGTATTGAGCAAGACCGCATCAAAACCCAATTCCATCACTTGGGTGGCATGGGACGGGCGACCAAGACCTGCATCCACAATCATTGGTACATCGGGAAAATTGCCGCGAATGGCCCGCAGCCCATGCACATTCACCGGCCCTTGGGCAGAGCCAATGGGCGCGCACCATGGCATCAGAACCTTGCAGCCAGCAGCGAGCAGGCGTTCAGCCAAAACCAGATCATCGGTCATATAGGGAAAGACCTCAAACCCGTCCGCGACCAAATTACGAGCGGCCTCAACAAGGGCGAAAATATCAGGTTGCAAACTGTCGTGATGGCCAATCACTTCCAGCTTGATCCAGTTTGTCTTGAACAGATCGCGGGCCATTTTCGCCGTCAAGATTGCCTCTTTGGCCGTATGGCACCCGGCTGTATTGGGCAGAATATGCGCGCCCATTTTCTGGATCAAATCCCAAAAACTGCCACCGCTGCTTTGTCCATCTGTGCCTTTTGGCAATTCCCGGCGCAAGGAAACCGTAATAATCTCGCAGCCAGAGCGCTGAACGGCCTCGGACAATATGGTAGGAGAGGGATATTGCGCCGTCCCCAACAATATACGCGAGGAAAGCTGACGACCATAAAGACTGAGATGATCGTGATGATCAGACATGTTTACCCTCCTTGCATGGGGCTGAGAATTTCAATGCGCTGACCGTCTTTGAGGCAAAAAGCCGCGCGGTCTTGCTCGACAACCAGCTCACTGTCAACCGCAGTGGCCAGCCAGTCGCCTTCAAAGCCCAGTTCATTGAGCAATTCTGAGAGGCTGGTTGCCCTGCTTTCAGTTGCTTCGCCATTCACGATCAGTTTCATTGCGCAACCTCATTGAGAGAAGAAGGAGATAAATAGGACAGGGATGTGACCGGAAAATCTGCATCCTGATGCTGGTCCAGCGCCCAGCCAACGGCGGCTTGTGCCAATAGCGGCCCCAAGGCATAGCCATGACGGTAATAGCCATTGATAGAGAGGGTGCGCTGCGCCTTGTCATATTGCAAACGCGGCAGATTGTCCGCAAAGGCAGGGCGTACCCCAATCCCGGCCTCTATAATCTGTGCTTCGCCAAATGCAGGCACAAGAGCATAAGCGGCATTGAGAAATTCCATCATTGAGCGCGCCGTGATTGCGCCATCATGATCGCTTTCAATCATGGTGGCGCCCACCATGAAATGATGATTGGCACGCGGCACCACATAAAGAGGAATACGCGGATGCAGCAAACGAATGGTGCGGGTTAAACGCACATCCGGGGCATATAAAAGCAACATCTCACCTCGCACCCCACGCCGATCCGGCAGGGGAGAAGCCATGCCCCGGCAATCCAGCTCCAGATCGCACTGTCCAACCATAGAGAGATCACTGCAAAAGCGAATCTCGCCTCCCAATTCTTCAAGGCAAGACAGCACCTGCTCCAGCGCCAAACGTGGATCCATATGGGCCTCATCGCTATAAAAAAGCCCTTTGACAAAGCTGTCATGCAAGTCAGGTTCCAGCTCTGCAACGCCTTGCCGATCAAGCAAGCGGTGACCATTGGTCATACGGGCAAAGCGGGCAAGATCGGCCTGATCACGCGGCGGGGCCACAACCAGCGTGCCGTTATGGCTGACCAGATCCTGGCCAATGCCATCCCACCAGCCAATGCTTTCCAGCCCGCGCCGCTCAATCACTTCTTCCGCGCTTTCACGCTCGCAAAAAGGCGCCAGCATACCACCCGCATACCAAGACGCATTACCAGCCAAAGCAGGCCGTTTTTCGCTGATCAACACTTTCGCCCCACGCCGGGCAAAGGCCAAAGCGGCGCATAAACCGGCAACACCGGCCCCGCGAATATGAATGTTGACGCTCGATGAGAGGCAAAGGGACGGATGGGCTAGACCGCCAGAACCAGCACCATCATCACGGATATCAGAAACAGACATGCAGCCTTACTTTCATAATGCAAGGCTCACGATAGCAGCAGGAGATGCCGAACGGATAGAACAAAGCGGCGATAAACAAGTCCGCAATCCATACCTATCCAAAAACAGTCTCTCCCTCCGCCAGTATGAGCTGGATCAGGTTCGGCGGGTAACGGCGCTGGATCAAAAAGAAAATCCATCAATCCGCGGCTCGACTCTCAGCCCCCTGTCAGGACTCCCCAAGCTGTTGGCGCGACAATGATCACCAAGTCGTATCTTGTCAATGCCCAAGGATGACGCAGCCAAAATTTATCTATAAATTTATCTATTCAGGCGACTTGACCAAAGGCCATTTGTCGGGCCCTCCGGCATAATTGCCATCACACTCATCCTTGACGCGCATATCTTGCAAGTGAAAGGCATAGCCCGCATCCCCTTTGACCAAAGACCAGCGGGCCAAGGATCCGCAATCACCAAGACCACGCCCTTTGAAAAAGCTGGTCAGGCTTTTTGTTTTCAAAGTCCAGTCCACATTCCATGCGACCGGCATGTCCTGATCAGCCATAACCGTGCCACGGCGTTGGAAAGGAATTTTTCTAACCGGTTGGTTGGGATCATTGGACGCGAAAAACATCTCATAAGGTTGATTATAAGCTCCGCCCAATCCGCATGGAAGGCTGTAAAGCATACCGCCCTCTGCTGTATCGCGCGTGCCAAGGCGCATCTTGAAGCCATCTCCAAAGGTCAGCCGTTCCAGTCTATCATCGCTGAAGAAAGAGCACAGTGCCTCGTCCCCACGGAACCAGCGATCAAGCATCATTTTGGGAATTTGATCAAGCCGTGTAATGGCTTCCACATCCAGCCGGGCAGAGGGTTTGTTGGGGCCTTTGGCATGAAAGGCATAAGGTGTGCCAACCAGATCCTGAAATTCATCCAAAAACAACAGAGAGGCCACAGTCCCGGCCAGCGAGAAATGGCTGTTGGTCTGTTTGCCATTTTTGCGCAACACGATCAGCGCCTGATTGCCCTGTTTCATGGCCGCAATGATGGCATCAACCGGGCCGGGATGGTCTACAATATAATTGCTTGACCCAAGAGACGGATCATCAGGTTGAACCTGAATATGCAGCAAAGCCTTGCCATCAATGAAAAGATCAATCTGATCGCCAGCCGTGTAATCTTCGCGGGCTTCCAGCACAATCTCAACAGGAGAAGATAGAGGATTATGTCGACGGATAGAAAGCGTCGTAACGCCCAAATACGCTTTGGCGGATGTAGAGGCAGAGCAAGTCAGGGCTGTGTTACACCATGTGCGACTGTCTTTAAACTCGCGAAATCCCCCAGCTTGCGCCGTATCATTCCCTTGCAAACACAGCAAAGCCGCCAGAATAGCAAACAAGCCATGAGGGGCGGCAAACCTGGTTTTAAAAAAGGAAAAACGGCAAGGCAGAGAAGCAAAAGCAGCGCAAATCATAGACAGTCCTTGTGGCATATTATGACTCTACGCCCTAATATGCCACAAAACTGAAAGTTAAGAAGAGATTAATTCACGCATAAAGTCTCATATTGAGACTTTTAAATCGGGCACGTAGGCAAAAGCGCGTCAAGGACGCCAGACAATCAATCCAAAAGAGCGGATTGCTCTTTTTTGCCAAAGCCGACGATAACGCGCTTGCCATCATCAAAAACAGGACGTTTGATCAGCGTGGGATTGGCCAGCATCAGCGCCCGTGCTTTGTCCTGATCAGGATGGGCTTTTTCATCCTCTGAAAGGGCACGCCAGCTTGTGGAGCGGCGATTGAGCAAAATCTCCCAGCCAACAGCTGCCAGCCAGCGATCTAAATCACCTTCGCTCAGACCATCGACACGAAAGTCGACAAAGTGATGGCTTTTGCCCGCCGCATCAAAAGATTTCAGCGCTTTGCGGCAGGTATCGCAGGTTTTGATCCCGTAAATATTCATCAAATCTATCCTGAACAAGAGTGAAAAAAGGTTGCTATTATTTTACCCTCCTCGACCGAACGTCGGCCAGAGCACTTACAAGCCTTTCAACATTCTATTTTTCAATGCCGCGATAGGCTTCACTGCCCCAGACTTTTTGTACGCGCGCATCCCGACCACAGGAATAGCGATAATATTTATAGCGTACAGGATTTTTCTGATAATAATCCTGATGATAGTCCTCGGCTGTAAAGAAGGGGCTGGCCTTGGCAATTTCGGTGACAATTGGCCCCGGTAAAGAATTTGCCGCATCCAGCTTTGCCTTGGAGGCTTTGGCGAGCTTGGCCTGTTCTTCGTTCAAGGCATAAATGGCGGTTGTGTAACTGTGGCCGCGATCACAAAATTGCCCGCCATTATCGGTTGGATCCACTGACCGCCAGAAAACATCGAGCAATTGATCATAGCTGACTGTTTTGGGGTCATATGTGATTTTTAAAACTTCACGATGACGGGCGGCAACATGGTTTTTATAGGTAACATTCTCATTAGTAGCACCACCGGAATAGCCCGAAATGGTTTCCAGTACACCGGGAACATGGTCAAAATCTTTCTCCACACACCAAAAACACCCACCAGCAAAAATTGCTGTCTCCGTCTTGCCATCAGCGGCTTTGGCATAGCTTTTGTCCATGGCCTGAACAGGCTCCATAAAATGGCCAAGGCCATAGGGAAGAGCCGTTGCCAGACCCAAAACAAAAAGACTGCGTTTGAAAAAACAAGCGCTAAAATGCATGACATACTCCCAATAAAATCAATCTTGGCCTCTCTTGCCCGTGCAATAATACCAACGACACGAAAGATTACCCCATAGGATGCTTTGAAATGGCTCACTGAGCTGTGTTGTCTTTCTAGGGCGCGCCTCATTGAATTGTTTTGACAATTCAATGCAAAAGGTTCGCATCAAAAAAGAAAATGCCCCGGCATTGTCCGATCGAGCCGACGCCTTGCCAGTCAACCATTTCAAAGCATTCTATGGGTCAATCTTTTATGCCGTTGGTATAAGACAAAATCATGCAGAATTGTCCAAAATCACGCAAGTGTGAGCAGGCCTCACCGAGCTGTTATGAAAAAACTGACTTTTGGGGAAAAGCCCATCAGTAAAAGAGAGGATGCCTTTTCTCTATCCCATCCAGTTTTCTATGACGTCTATGAAGGCGCAAGATAGGCCTTTTCGCCGTTGCGGAAAGATCAGCCTATCGCCAAAAAAGAGGATACCTTTTCTCTATCCCATCCAGTTTTCAATAACGTCTATGAAGGTATCCGCAAATTTGCGTTGCTTGGACGATCCAACCCCGTGAATCAGCAAAAAATCGGGCCGGGTTGTTGGCTTTTGCAAGGCCATGTCATGCAAGGTCTTGTCAGAAAAAATCACATAAGCAGGCACTTTATGTTGGCGGGCAAGGTCCGTTCGGCATTGTCGCAAGGCCTCAAACAAATCCTGATCGCCAGCATCAAGCTGCGGCAAATTGCTTTTCGCACGACGCGGTCGCGACAACTCGCTTGGCCCCATAACATCAGGGCGATAGGCAAAACGGATCTCTCCCATTTTGAGAGAAAGGGCTTTTGCAGTCAGTTTCAAAGCCCCATGATTGGCAATATCCAGCTTCAAAAAGCCAGTTGCAACCATCTGCCGGACAATGGCGCGCCAGTCCTCTTTGGAAATATCCTTGCCACTGCTATGGCATGTGAGCTTTTCATGGCCAAAACGCTTGATTTTTTCATGCACCAAGCCGCGCAAAATATCGATCATCTGCACGGCACCAAAGCTTTGACCGGTGGCTTCTATCACCTCAATCAATTTATGGGCGGCCACCGTGCCATCGCTAAGGCGCGGTGGATCAAGGCAAATATCGCAATTGTTGCAAGCTTTGATTTCTTCGCCAAAATAGGAAAGCAAAGCCTGCCGGCGACATTGTGGAGCCTCACAAAAAGCCAGCAAAGCATCCAGCCGCTTATGCTCGCGCGCCCGATGATCGTCATCGCCCCCTTCATTGTCGATGAAACTGCGACGCATACGAATATCGTCCAGTCCATAGAGCATCATGGCTTCTGAAGGCGCACCGTCCCGTCCCGCCCGGCCAATCTCTTGAGCATAAGCTTCCATATTGGACGGCAAATTGGTGTGAAAAACGTAGCGCACATCCGGTTTGTCTATGCCCATGCCAAACGCGATGGTTGCCACCATCACCACACCACTCTCGCGCATGAAACGCGCTTGCGCAGCGGCACGCACGGTCTTGTCCAGCCCCGCATGATAGGCAAAAGCTTGCAAGCCACTATCTTGCAAAAAGCGTGTGACTTCTTCTGTCTTGCGACGGGAGAGGCAATAGACAATGCCCGATTGTTCCTTGCGCGCGCCAACAAAATCCAGCAATTGCTTTTTCCAGTCGTTGCGCTGAGTCACAGACAGGCG
Source organism: Cohaesibacter sp. (assembly GCA_025800145.1). Lineage (GTDB taxonomy): Bacteria > Pseudomonadota > Alphaproteobacteria > Rhizobiales > Cohaesibacteraceae > Cohaesibacter. The sequence continues at coordinate 5,895 of JAOXSH010000019.1, read as the reverse complement.
AATATTGGGCCGATCAAAGCCAGAGACAATCACATCACCCAGCCGTTTGTCATGGCTGTCACGGGGGAATAATTGATCGGCAATATCCTCACGCGTCGTTTCATCGGCGGTTGCGGTCAGCGCTGCAATGGGTGCATGAGGGAAAAAATCGCGCAAACGGCTCAAACCCTCATAATCGGGGCGAAAGCTAGGGCCCCAGCGCGAAATGCAATGGGCCTCATCAATGGCAATCAAATTGACATCCAGTTTGGCCAAGGCCGCCAGCATCCGCTCGGTCATCAGTCGTTCAGGCGCAATATAAAGAAGCCGCAAATCGCCCGAAGCCACTTTACGCCATGTGGCGACATTCTCTTCCCGGCTGCGCGAGCTGTTGATGCTATCGGCGCGAATGCCCGCCAGCTTCAGCGCCATGACCTGATCTTCCATCAGCGCCACCAAAGGCGAGACAACCAACGTCAAACCACCAAAAATCATGGCCGGAATCTGAAAGCAAATGGATTTGCCCATACCGGTTGGCATCACGGCCAAGGTGCATTTTTTCTCCAAAAGAGAGGTAATCACCGCCGCCTGTTTGCCCCGAAAACAATCATAACCATAGACGGTTTTGAGCACCTGCAAAGCCTGTTCACTGACCGGCGCATTCCGATCAATCTGCAACTCGTCCATAGAAGCAGTATGAAGATCAGAATCCGCCAGGGAAGAAGAAGCATGCAAAGCCATAAGGGGCATGGGTCCGGTTTTATGGTTAACAAATGATACAGCTCACGCTATCTGATTTGCCAGCAGCTTGAAAAGTGCTGATTGCACTTAATTCATCAATCATCATAATTGCCTGTTTGTTTATCGAGTCGGATGCGGATAAACGCTCTCCTCTTTGTGGAATGCCATGGGGCGTTTTGCCCCAATGATGGGGCTTGATCAGTACATATGTGATCTTTTCTGGCTATAAAGAAGCTCTATTGTCTATGTGCCTGATTTAAAAGTTTCATCAAGAGACTTTTAAATCAGGCTCTATGACACAAAATTCATGGCACCGACTCGGTAATGTGATTAGGACGTAAACTCATGAATGTGATGTATTTGGCGCTTAATTGGCTCGATATCACGCGAAAAAGTGTGAAGGATGGATTGGATGCCCATTCAAACACTCTTCTTTGCATCTTGCCGCCCATCAACCCAAGGGGATGACAAAGCAAGAGCGCGGCCATTTAAACGTCGTACACGATAGGGCTAATTTTTTCTCCCACGTTGTCGCAAGGACTTGAAAATGAACCACATTGTCTGCATCCTTGCTTTGAGTGGGAGAAAAAATTAGCCTCTACCAAATGCATCACATTTATGAGTCTGCGTCCTAAAAGGTCAATAACAACAATAGTGTATAAGTTATAAGCCTTGTAGGCTGCTCAAAATCGGCAAAAACAGGAAAAGTGTGGCATAGAGTGTTTTGGCGTTTAAATGCCAAAAGGTGAAATGTATTGATGAAACAATCTTTTGTAGAGAAAATAGATTAAAATAGGAAGAGGCTTGATAATTTTGACGGGTATGATTCGATCACAAAAACGTCTTTATGCAGTCGCTATGATCTTTATGCTGTCTTTGTCCATAAGCAATGTGCCCATGAGCCATGCCCAGCAGACAGAGGCCCTTGCACAAGAACAAAAGGCTTCCTCTTTGACCGACAAGGGCGATCCGGCTCAAACAGGGACTGAGGAAGAAGAGCTCAGCCCAACCTGGGGGAAAGCTCCCTTTGCCAATTTCATTGATACCCGCACCCGAAAAACAGCCCCAGATGCCATAAGGCTCGAAAAGGGCCTGCGTATTCTGACCGCAGACAAATTTCCACCTTTCAATTATATCGGCTCTGACGGACGCCCAAAAGGCTATCACATTGATCTGGCAAAGCTGATATGTGACGATCTCAACATAGCCTGCACAATCAAGGTGGTTGAGTTGGACGCGATCCCCGATCTTCTGGCACAAGGCGAAGCCGATATCGCCGTGGCGGGTCTGCTGCAACATCCCACATTGCGCGACACAATTGGCTTTTCCCTGTCTTATTTGCAGCGTCCTGCACGCTTTTTGATTCGTAAAAACAGTTTTCTGACCATCAGCCCCTCTGCTTTGGCCGAAAAGCCGGTGGCTGTGGTTGGGCGCACAGCACATGAAGCCTATCTGAAAACTTATTTCAAGGATGTGAAAGCCATTGCTGTGGCCGATCTTCTTGATGCGCAAACACTTCTGGAAGAAGAAAAGGTCGTCGCCATTTTTGCTGATGCCATGCATTTGTTGCAAATGCTCAGCGAGTCTGAGGGCAAATTTGCCTTTCGTGCAGGCCCCTATCTGGATCAACATTTCTTTGGGCAAGGAATGGCCATCGCCTATCAGCGCCAACAACAGGAGCTGCGTGGCTTGCTGGATTATGCCTTGATTGGTCTGGCCAAAAAAGGTCAATTGGCCGAGTTATATGCCCGCTATTTCCCGCTTGATATCTATGGGCAGCATTGAGCGGAAGCCTAGCGATTGCGAAAGGGCAGAAACATGGCCCAGCCAAAGCGGCTTGGTTTATCGCTTTGATATTGTGTCAAGCCAATGGTCATCCCCTCATGGCCTTCCTTGGGCTGGGCGATATAGGTGCCAAACCAGCGATCCCAAAGAGATAAGTTGAAGCCATAATTGGAATCGGTCTCAGACGGTATGGTCGAATGATGAACCCGGTGCATATCTGGTGTGACAATCAAAAGCCGCAAAACCGCATCCAGCTTGGGTGAAAATCTGACATTGGCATGATTGAACAGGGCAGCACCATTCAAAATGGCTTCAAACAAAAAGACCGCCATGGCAGGCGCACCGAGCAAGAGGATCCAGACCATTTTGTAAACAAGCGAGAGCAAAATTTCGATCGGGTGAAAGCGCAGGGCCGTTGAAACATCAATATCGCGATCAGCATGATGCACCTGATGCAAGCGCCAAAGGATCGGGATTTTATGACTGAGCATATGCTGAAACCAAATGGCAAAATCCAAAACCACAAAACCAATCAGCACAGACAGCCAGCCGGGCAGGCCAGCCCAGTTTAACAGGCCCCAATTTTGTGAGGCGGCATAAAAAGCAACCCCAACCGGCAGAATTGGCACAATCAACCGCACAATCATAGCGTCCGCTATGATGATCCCCCAATTGGTCAACCAGCGCCTGCCAAGGGGTTGAGTGCGCTGTTTTTTGGGCAAATACCATTCGGCCAGAGCCATAATCACAAACACACTGGCAAATGTACCCAGTCTCAAACTGTTTTCGGTCAATCCAAAAAGAAGAAGGCTGTCTTGCATGGCTTTGCTTTCGATTGCATTTGGTATATGGCTTGCCTCTAAAGATGAAAGAGGCAAATGCGTTTAATTGCGATTGAGTGCAATTAAACGCATTTGACGCCAATTGGCAAATCGCATCAAGCGCCTTTTCATCACGTTATAGTGACACAACACCCGATCCGCGAAGCTTTTGATGACGATCAGAGCGGGCGCGATACCAGTTTTGAAAGATGACCATGTCCACAACCCCGACCCTGACGGCCGATAGCCCGTTTGATTTCCTTATCACCAAGCCAGAAGGAAACGCCAAAGCCGTCTTTCTCTTTGCCCATGGGTCTGGTGGCCCCATGGATTCCCCTTTCATGGAGCGTATGGCACATATGCTGACCGAGCGGGGACTGGTTGTGGCACGGTTTGAATTTTCCTATATGGCCCGCCGACGGGTGGATGGTAAACGACGCCCCTCTGGCCGGGCGGAGCGCTGGGTGCATCATTTTTCCCGCGCCGTGGATGAATTGCTAGACGGCGAAAATTGGGACAAGGCATGGGATGATTTGCCGCTGGTCATTGGGGGCAAAAGCATGGGGGGACGATTGGCCGCCATGCTGGCAAATGATGAAGAGCTGAATCTGGCGGTTAAAGCCGTTGCCATTCTGGGCTATCCCTTCCATCCGCAAGGAAAATCGGACGCTGAGCATTGGCGTCTGGAAGCTTTGGAAAAAAGCTTGCTGCCCATCCTGATCTGTCAGGGCGAGCGGGACGATTTTGGCTGGTGGGATGAGATCGACGCCATTGATTTGCCCCAGCAAGTGACACTGGAATGGATCACAGACGGTAGCCATGATCTTGGCCCGACCGGCAAATCTGAAGCCACAATGAAAAGCAATATGATGGATGCGGCCGATCTGGTGGCCAAATTTGCCGCCAATCCACCAACGCTTACCTTTGAATTTTCAAAAGACGAAGAAGAATAAAGGCCGTTGGTATAAGGCCTATTCATATGGCCTTAATTGTCCAGCTCCAGACTGCGTTGTGGATCGAGCAAATCTTCCAAATGCAAATTGCCTTGTGGGTTTGAACGATCCGTTCCGCCCAAATCCTTGGCAGACCAGTGTTTGCGGCAGAGCGAAACATAGCTTTCCTCGCCGCCAATCACCACTTGTTCGCCTTCTTCAATCACTTTGCCATGCCCGTCAATGCGCACGACCATCGAAGCTTTGCGCCCGCACCAGCAAATGGTACGCGCTTCGCGCAATTCATCCGCAATGGCCAAAAGGCGTTTGGAACCGGGGAACAATTCTCCCTGAAAATCGGTGCGCAAACCATAACACATGATCGGGATCTTCAACTCATCCGCCACGCGCCCCAATTGCCAGACCTGTTCTTCGCTCAAAAACTGGGCCTCATCAAAGAAGATACAATCAGGACGCACCATCTCGCACTGTTCTTGGATATGCATAAAAAGATCGGTATCCGTCTGGAAAATAAAGGCTTCTGCTTTGAGGCCAATGCGCGAGCTGATTTCGCCAACCCGTGTGCGTGTATCAAGGGCTGCGGTATAAAGCAGACTTTTCATGCCCCGTTCGGCATAATTATAAGAGGCCTGAAGCAGCAGGGTGGATTTTCCGGCATTCATCGCAGAATAGGTGAAATAAAGTTTGGCCATGAAGATCCATCCAGATGTCTTGGAGCTTGATTTAAAAGTCCTGAGCCTAATACCAATGAGTATCAGGATTCGGCAAGGGCAGGAGACAGACATTCTGATCATGTGGAAAGGCCAAAACAAAAAATACCATGCTGACGGTGGCGCGACTGACCGCATTGAGGCCGTGAAGCTGGCAAACTATTTCGCTTGGGGCTACTGCGCCCGGTTGCCATTCCGACGATCGGGCAGGAAGGGCATCGTGCGCTCGTTCGGCGGCGGAAGCGGATCGCGGAAAGTCGAGGCAAAATCAAACAGAAGATCAAGAGCTTTCTCTTGGCCTCTGGTATCGATGAACCTGCCAGACTTGAGAAGTTGTCACTTGCGGTGTCCGACGATCTTTGGGCACTGCCGATCCCACCAGAACACCGAATGGCACTTGGTCTCGATGGTCCGCGAGTATCTTTTCCTGCTGTCTAAGGACAAGTCGCTCCGGGCTGAGATCAGGACCGTAACGATGCGGATGCATCCTGACCTGTTCAAACGGCTGACGCCCATCATTGGGGTGGGGGAGACCACAGCGCCGCATTTTCTGGCGCAACTGTTTTCACCTGAACGCTTCAATCGGGCGGAAGACGTTATACCAACGGCACGAAAGATTGACCCATATGACCGGATTTTATTGGCTTTCTGGTAAGACGCTTTTGCTGCCATGGTCTGGTTGACCACAAAGCAAGAGCGATGCAGTCCACAAAGCCAATAAAACCGGCCTTCGGTGCCTTGAAATGGTTCACTGAGCTGCGTTGTCTTTCTAGGGCGCGCCTCATTGAATTGTCTTGACAATTCAATGCAAAAGGTTCGCATCAAAAAAGAAAATGCCCCGGCATTGTCCGATCGAGCCGACGCCTTGCCATGAAACCATTTCAAGGCATCCTATGGGTCAATCTT
>JAOXSH010000012.1 GCA_025800145.1 Cohaesibacter sp. | reverse complement strand
CCGGGGCATTTTCTTTTTTGATGCGAACCTTTTGCATTGAATTGTCAAGACAATTCAATGAGGCGCGCCCTAGTTTGATGCGAACCTTTTGCATTGAATTGTCAAGACAATTCAATGAGGCGCGCCCTAGAAAGACAACGCAGCTCAGTGAGCCATTTCAAAGCATCCTATGGGTCAATCTTTCGTGCCGTTGGTATTAATCGTGATTATGGCTGATTTTAAAGGCCTCAAGCTGCTCTTGATTGGCCTCTGTCTGATATTTGGCCTTCCAGTCATCATAAGGCATACCATAGACAATTTCCCGGGCTTGCTCTTTTGACATGTCCTGCCCTGCTTCATTGGCCGCTTCCATATACCAGCGCGACAGACAATTGCGGCAAAAACCGGCCAAATTCATCATATCAATATTCTGGGCATCGGTCCGCTCTTGCAAATGCGCAACCAACCGACGAAACGCCGCCGCTTCCAATTCAGTCCGGGTTTGCTGATCCATCATATTATCCTCCCTCCTGTCAAACTGCATAACAACAGCTCAAAGTTATTAGAACAAATAGGCCGCTTTTTCACAAAAACAAGCGGCCAGCGGCCCAAGAGCAAAAAAGGCCACAATTAATCCAACATTGCGCAAAAGAATGCTCCCCCACCCCGATTCATTTCGACTTTCGACCATACCAACATTGACAGCAGGGGCGCGAATACGCGAAACAAAGAGCGGTTTGCACCTTTTGCACCCAAAAACCAATGACACTCAGCTCCATAGCTGCCAAGCTTCAAGTATATCGCCCCATGTCCAAGCATTTTTTTCCATCTCTGGCGCTTGCCTGCCTTCTTTTCTGTGCAAACCTGACAATCGCCAAAGCAGATTTGCGCGTTTGTAACAGAACCGAGAGTACAGTCGGTCTGGCCATTGGCTATCAACTCAATGGCGAATGGATCAGCGAAGGCTGGTGGAATTTGGAAAAAGATGAATGTGATACCGTCCTGATGGGCGATTTGGTGAGCACAAAATTCCTCGTCCATGCCATTGATTATGACAAAGGCGGCAAATGGGTGGGAAAAAACTTCATGTGCACCCAAGACAAGCAATTCACCATCAAAGGCGTCAAGGAATGCGTCGCCCGTGGTTTTGAGAAAACCGGCTTTTATGAAGTCGATACCGCAGGCAAGCAGGATTATACCGTTCAATTGACCGATCAAAAATAGCAACAGAAAGGCAACTCAACCCATGAGACGTAAGCGGAAAGTCAAAATTCTCGCCACATTGGGTCCGGCATCCAAAGAAGAAAGCCAAATCAAGGAACTTTTTCTCGCAGGTGCCGATGTCTTTCGCATCAATATGAGCCACTCAAACCATGAGATGCTGCGCGATTATGTACGAAAGATTCGCAGTGTAGAGCAGCAGGTTGGCCGCCCTATCGGTATTCTTGCCGACCTGCAAGGCCCCAAATTACGTCTTGGCAAATTTGCCAAGACCACAGTTGATTTGCAGGACGGGCAAACATTCACATTGGACATGTCCGATGAGCCGGGCAATGAGACCCGTATCCAACTCCCCCACCCAGAAATTTTTAGCTCGGTCAAAATCGGCGATCTTTTGTTGCTCGATGACGGCAAAGTGCGCGTCAAAGCCATTGATGTCACCCAAGACAGCATCGTCACCGAAGTGATCAATGGCGGCCCGATCTCGGACCGCAAAGGCATTTCCTTCCCCGACAGCACCTTGTCCTTCTCTGCCCTGACCGAAAAAGACCGCTCAGATCTGGACGCCGCCGTAGAAGCCGAAGTTGACTGGCTTGCCCTATCCTTTGTCCAGCGCCCCGAAGATGTCGCAGAGGTGCGCAAACTCTCGCGCGGTCGCGTTGGAGTTCTGGCAAAAATCGAAAAGCCCCAAGCGGTCGATCGCTTGAACGAGATCATTGAATTGTCAGATGCCATCATGGTGGCCCGTGGCGATCTTGGTGTCGAGATGCCCCTGCAACAGGTGCCCGGCGTCCAAAAACAAATCACTCGCGCCGCCCGCAAGGCTGGCAAGCCCGTTGTGGTTGCCACACAAATGCTGGAAAGCATGATTCAAAGCCCAACCCCAACCCGCGCCGAAGTCTCCGATGTGGCAACTGCGGTGTTTGAAGGCGCGGACGCCATCATGCTCAGTGCAGAATCAGCGGCAGGCTCCTTCCCCGTTGAAGCAGTCTCAACCATGAACAGCATTGCAGAAGAAGTTGAGCAAGATCCAAATTACAGCTCAATCATCTATGCCCAGCGCGCCGAACCAGAGGCAACCGGCGCAGACGCGGTCTCTGCCGCCGCCCGACAAATGGCAGAAACCCTTAATCTTGCCGCCATTGTCTGTTACACATCCTCTGGTACAACGGGCCTTCGCGCCGCCCGCGAGCGCCCACAAACCCCAATCATCACCCTAAGCCCCATCCCCAAAACAGCACGCCGTCTGGCGCTATGCTGGGGCCTGCATTGCGTCACCTCTGACGATGCAAGAGATCTGGATGATATGGTCGATCGCGCCTGCCGCCTCTCCTATCAGGAAGGCTTTGCCAAACCCGGCCAGCGCGTCATCATCACCGCAGGCGTCCCCCTGGGCACGCCCGGTGCCACCAACATGCTGCGCATTGCCTTCATCGGCAGTGATGGCCTGGGCGGTATTTAATCGGCTGCATTTAATGCCAGCTCTGCTGGATGGCATTGATGAGCCTCCAGCGAAATGGAATCAAAAAGAGGCCAAACCGGCCTCTTTTTCTTTGCACGTTTGTCAGCAATCAATCAAACGCACAAAAAACAAACTGCGCATACAAAAAACGCGCCAAGACTATCTCTTGGCGCGTTTAATGCAAAATCAAAATAGAAAGAATATCTCTTAGCCCTGACGAGCCTTAAAACGAGGATTCTTCTTATTGATGATATAAACACGACCCTTGCGGCGAACCATGCGGTTATCACGGTGACGCTTGGCAAGAGCTTTCAGCGAATTCTTGATTTTCATTGTTCCAAGCCTCGGCCATTTTTTCTGCGAAACAAAAAGCGCGCCGAGGCGCGCAAAATTCGAGCAGAACCTACGATTCCAAACAAAGCTTGTCAACCAGCAATTCAAGGCTCTCACCTAGAATCTTGATAGCACTCCAACAAAAGCACCACCTCATGACAAAACTGGCCCCTGTAACCATGCCCTTCTCTGCCATAAAGCCTTTATAAGGCATATAAACAGCCCAAACACCCCAAAAATGCAGACCAGATACAGGCCAGATACAGGCCAGATACAGGATTGACAGACAAAGACCGGCGACTCATAACTATAGATATCTGATCGCGAACACATCCCCTGTTCGATTCCTTCCTTGCAATGCCTGCCTTGCTTTCATCCCGTTGGTATTATGGAGCTTGATATGTTCGGAGCTGAAATCGCGGCTCTTGCCGCCGCTGCGTCTTGGGCCATTGGCAGTCTTCTCTCTGCCAACCCGGTTGAAAAACTTGGCTCCATTGCCTTCAGCCGCCTGCGCATAAGCATCGTTGCCCTGATGCTGATCCTCTATACCAGCATGATTGGCACATGGGGCTCCATCCAATGGTCCCATATGGACGCCATTGTCTGGAGCGCCCTGATTGGCATTGTCCTTGGGGACACGGCCCTGTTCATCACCATGCGGCGTCTGGGCCCCCGCAGAACCGGCATTCTCTTTGCCACCAACGCCCCCATGGCGACCCTTTTGTCATGGCATATTTTTAATGAGATTCTCGGCTGGCAAGAATTGCTCGGCACCCTTTTGGTCATCCTTGGTGTGATGATGGCAATTTTATTTGGCAAAAGAAAAGACCAGATCCACAAATGGGAAAGCGTCAAGGGCCTGTTATGGATTGGCATAGTCTGGGGGCTGTTGGCCGCAGCCGGTCAGGCCGTCGGCTCGCTGATTATCAAACCAGCCCTTTTGGATGGTGCAGACCCCATTGCAGTCTCTGCCATTCGCGTTGCCATCGCCGCCGTCAGCCTGTTTGTCATCAGCTGGCTGCCCATGCAAGCGGTCAAACCTGCGGGAAGGCTTGATGCCTCAACCATCTGGCAAACAGCCGGATCTGGCCTGATCTCCATGGGTCTTGGCATGACCTTGCTGCTCTATGCCTTTTCCATTGGCGAAATCGGCATCGTCGCATCCCTCTCCGCCACCACCCCTGCCATGATGCTGCCAATTCTTTGGTACAAAACAGGAGAGCGCCCGGCACTGGGCGCATGGCTGGGTGCCGCTCTGGTCATCATCGGCTCAACCCTGATTTTTATTTATTAGAGCATATTTGTCGAAAAGTATGTGCGGTTTTCGAACAAAAATATGCTTAGAAACAAAGCTTAGAGCCTGATTGAAAAGTCCTCAGCCGACCCTCTCACGCCAGATAGCGCAAAAAATTCTGCACATCCTCTTCGCGCGTGCGGTAAGAGCAAACAAGCCGATAAAGGCTATGCCCGGCTTGCGGCCTGTCTTGCCTTGCCAAAATATTCGATGGCCATTCATGAAAGGCCGCTCCGGCCTGTTCCAACCGCTTGGCCAACTCATGAGGCAGAGAGACAAAAACCTCATTGGACTGGCTCTCCCATGCCAATTGGGCAACAGGGCTTGTCTCTATTCCCTTGACCAATTTATCTGCCATGGCATTGGCATGACGGGCATTGTCAAGCCAGTGATCATCTTTGAAATAGCCATCAAATTGTGCTGCAACAAAGCGCATTTTGGAGAAGAGATGCCCCGCACGTTTGCGCCGATATTCAAAATTCCGTCCCAAATGTCGATTGAAAAAGACAACGGCCTCTGCCGCCCATGCGCCATTTTTCGTTGCCCCGAATGAGAGCATATCAACCCCCGCCTGCCACGTCATTTGCGCGGGGCTGCAATCGAGCGAGACAAGGGCATTGGCAAACCGCGCCCCATCCATATGCAGGGCCAGATCGCGCTGTTTGGCCAGCTCCGATATGCGTTCAATCTCGGCAATCGAATAAGCCGTGCCCGCTTCGCTGGCTTGAGAAAGAGAAATGGCATTGGCCATGCCATGATGCACAACCCCTTGCGGGATTTCCTCAAATCCCTGTTGAATTGTCTCAGGCGTCAATTTGCCATGACGCCCATCCAGGCCCCACATGCGCGCCCCGGAGGATAAAAATTCCGGCGCGCCACATTCATCAACCCGGATATGCGCATCCTTGTGACAAAAGACAGCCCCGCCCGGCTCGCTTGCACAAGACAGCGCCAAAGCATTGGCCGCCGTGCCGCTCCCAACCATCCAGACATCACAGTCTGTCTCAAAAATATCTCGAAATGTCTGGGTGATATGGGCCGTGAGAGCATCCTCACCATAAGCCGGACTATAGCCCTGATTATGCTGCGCCAAAGCCTGCATGATTGGCTCTGAGGCACCGGCCCAGTTATCGCTGGCAAAAAACATCGAATGTGACCTTGGATATGTCAAACAAAAAGGAAGGGATATCACTACTATCCCTCCCTAGGACGTAAAGTCCTAAATGCCCAAAGGCAAGATCTTCATGCAAGAGTGTTGGCATCAGGCCGAACGATTGGCCCAGACTTTGGATAAAACATAATCCAGCGAAATTTTGCCCGGTCCTTTGATGATCAGGTAAAGCAGCGGGAAAATCCACAACAGGCGCTGATCCGAAATTTCCGCATTATGTTGCTGATCAAAGAAAGCCCCAATCGTCTCTGCTCCAACCCCATGCAAGGTGATGTCAACAAAGGTCATGACAGCAATCACCCCAATGAAGGCCAGACTGGACACACGGGTAAAGAGGCCGGTCAGAATGGTGATGGGCAGCACAATTTCGGCAATGGTGCCCGCAATCACAATGATGGTCCATGGAAAGAAGGCAATTTTCGAGGTGTCATAAACCACCGCTTCGGCAATATGCGGCACAACTTGCGCATAGGCCCCGGCAGAGGGCGAGAAAAGACCGAAAAACCCTTCTCCCAATTTGCCCAAACCTGCATTGAAAAACAGAAAGAACAGAACACTGCCAAAAACAAGGCGTGCCACCAGCCCCAAAAACCAGCCATTCAAGGCCGTTTCTATGATTTGAAAGATGCGTTGATGCAACAGTTGCAATTGATTGATCAGTGTCATGTCGAATTGCCTTTCCCAACAGGATATTGTGTCTTGTTTTAATTTTATTATGCCACATTCAGGCTGTGCAAAGCCCCGGTTTCGAGCAACCCGCCCAAATTCTGGGCCAGATCGAAAGCCGGATTGTGATCGGCAGCCTCTTGGGCTGCATCTGCTAAACTTTTGCCAGCCATGAGAGCGGCAATGAAAGCCCCTCCCCCTTCCGGCAAAGCAATCACGGTAATCTCCAAACCGGGCCGCGTAATCAGCACATCCTCTGGCCTTACGATAATCTCTGCCATATGAGCCGCAGGGTCATCCTGTTTATGCGCCGCCCAGATCGAATGAATGGGATAGTCAGAACGGATCAGCCGACAAGCGGGATGAAAGCTAAAAACAAGATCCCCCAATTGCTCTTGCGGCACACTTTGCAAAGCGGCAGGATCCAGCGCAACCGCATCAGCAGAATGATAGCTCTGCAACCATGCCTGTTCCAGCCTTGCCACATCTGGCAAATAAGGCACATCTGCAACCGGCTCAAAGCCTTGCAAAAAATCTGGATAATCTTGGCCATATTCAGCCAGCATGGCACAAACAGGCGGAGTATGGCGCACATAAACCGGGGTCATGGCCCTAAAAAACTCATCCCCCACCAATTGATGCACAACCGGATAAGTCGCCATCAAGGATTCTGTCAGACCAACAATCACATTGTTGCGATAGACATTATAGCGTTTGTTGGCCTTTTTGCCTTTTGCCGGTCCCACCACATCCTCAGGCGTTGGCATCTGTGCATCAAGCAAGCCCTTGGAAAAAGCCGCTTGATCGATAATCAGAGGCGGCATTGGCGCAAGACTGAGCTGATTATCCAGCATGACGAATCTCTTGATGTTTGGCGGCGGCCTTCAATTTGTCTTCTGCCCGCATGGCTTCGGCAAACAAAACATCCCATGTAGGAATATTGGCATCCCATTCCACAAGGGTCGGCACAGGACCGGAGCGCACAAGCGCATGGTCAAACAAATCCCAAACCGCGTCCGCTACATGGGCATCATGGCTATCAATCAGCAGAATTTCGCCCTCATCATCTTCATCGCGGGCAAAACCTGCCAAATGAATTTCACCCACATGCTCAATGGGAAAAGCATCAAGATAGGCAACCGGATCATAATTCTGGTTGGTCGCGGAGACATAAACATTGTTCACATCCAGCAACAAACCACATTGGGTTTTCTCCACCAGCTTTTCCAGAAAAGCAATTTCGGTCATCGTGGAAGAGGCAAAGGCAACATAAACGGACGGATTCTCAATCAGAATCTGGCGTCCAAGATGGCTTTGCAACTGGTCTACATGCTCAATCACACGCTCCAGACTATCCTCGCGATAGGGAACGGGAAGCAGATCATTGAAAAAAAGCTCGTCATGACTGGACCAGGCCAGATGTTCAGAAAACAGGCCGGGCTTGTAACGTGTATTGAGGTCTTTCAACCGGTCGATATGATCTTGCCGCAAGGGCTGATCAGCACCAATAGAGGCCGCAACACCATGCAAGGACAAGGGATAACGCTCAGCAATCTCACGCAAATAATGCAGAGGCGGGCCGCCCGCTCCCATATAATTTTCCGGGTGAACCTCGAACCAGCCAATGTCGGGATTTGTTTCAAGGATCGTTTGATAATGTTCTGCCTTAAGCCCGACCCCGGCGCGTGCCGGGATCGGTTTTGGTGCCAAGACAGACATCGGATTGTTCGATGTCATTTCTATCATCCTATTTTCATTCTGCCCTGGGGGAGCAGAAGGTGAAGTTAAGATTTGATAGGCTCAAGGCTACCCATGCCATTTGGAGTTTTCATGGTGGTGCAGGTGCCTTTTTTAACCAGTTTCCACGCATTGCCTTGATAGTCAACAGTGGAAGTGCCTTTACAGGTTGTGCCTGGACCTGCAGCGCAATCATTTTCGCCTTTCAGGGCTACGCCATAGCATTTTTCCATTTCAGCGGCATGTGCGCCAGTGGTGGAAACGGTGGTCAGAGCGCCTGCGGATACAACGGTTGCAACTGCGCCGGCGATTACTGCTGCGGAAAATGATTTCTTGGACATGGATGTCTCCCAGATCGTAGTTTGAAACTGATGTCGCCGACACTCTCAAGTTGTTCCTTGCCAGCGAACAATGCCATCTTGTCTGCTTTGTTCATCAATGGGAAATGAATTGGATGTGAGAGCGCTTTTATACCAGCTCACAAAGCCGTGATTCAGAGCAAGATAAAAAATTATAATCAGTAAAATCAATTACTTATAAAAATAAACACAAAATTCACAATCCGAGAGCTTTGTGTAAAACCATCTATTTTTCTTCTTGAAACGGAATAAATATATTCAAAAGTCAGAAAATAAGCCCTGAGCCTTGACTTGTTGTGCACTGCAATGTAATTATTGCAGTGCGATATTTATCGCAGCCCTTTATGGGCGTTTCCTCCTAAGACTTGAGGGGCCGTTTTTCGGCCCTTTCTTTTTGCCTTTTTCCTGCCTGTCAGCCATAAATCTCTGAGTGCCTGATTGAAAAGTTGAAGCTGATTATTATGATATTATGATATTATTCAGCAGCCGCCTCAGCAGGACGAAAGAGCTGATGGGCGCATTGGCTGAGACTTTGCGAGAAAGACGCCATCTGTTTTTGCAAGGCGAAAAACTCTTGATTCGGCTGTATCGTCTCTTCATTCATATAAAGCGCGCGATTCAGCTCTATCTGCAAAGCGTGCAATCCTTTGGCAGGCCGCCCATAATGTTGGGTGATAAAGCCCCCCGCATAAGGATTGTTCAAAGCCACCCGAAAGCCCAGATCGCTTAGTATCTCATAAGCCGCTTCTGTTAAATCATTATGGCACGCCATTCCATAGCGATCACCCAAAATGATATCGGGCTGTTGCCTCTCTGGCAGATGGCGGAAAATACGCGATGGCATGGAATGGCAATCAATCAGACAGGCATATCCATGCTTGACATGAATGCGCGCCAATTGATGCCGCAGCATTTTATGATAGGGCTTATAATAAAGCTCGATCCGATCCAGCGCATCTTGCAGCGTCAATTTATGTCGATAAATTTCCTGATTCTCACAGACAATGCGCGCAATGGTCCCCAGTCCTGAGCCAACCCGTGGGGTCTGACTTTTGACATAAGAGGGCAAAGGCTCACAAAACATGGTTGGATCCAGCTCATAAGGCTCGCGATTAAGATCCAGATAGGCCCGAGGGAAATTGGCCCTCATGAACGGCAGCCCCAGTGCGGGCAGATCAGCAAAAATCAGATCAATGAACGCATCTTCCGATGCGCGCAACTGAATCTCGTCCAGCTTGCTGGCCTTTCGAAATCCATCACTATAACAGCGCCCCGAATGAGGAGAATTGAACAAAAAAGGTGACGCATACAAGCCATCATTAAAAAGACTATAGGCGTCTGTAAGGTCGTTTTTGGGTTCAAAATCCATTCGGAACACTTTAAAGCAATAAGGAAAAACAAAGCTGCTTTTGCATTTCCTGTTTTTACCATCTGGCAAAGCGCGCAGCTCTTATACTCAGCCTAGCTCATTCGATGGTAAAAAGGGAGTTAAAAGCTGTTCAGCTTTGCAAAAAACTATCGATTGAACAGGAATCAGAATAGAATTCACCGGATTTTTACCCCTTTGCAGTCAGATAGGGTGTTAAATTATCGAGATTGGCAACGGCTAGGACGGAATGTGATGTCGCAGATTTTGCTGGCAGAAGATGACAATGATATGCGCCGCTTTTTAGCGCGTGCGCTACAAAATGCAGGCTATGAAGTGGTGTCGTATGACAATGGCAAAAGCGCTTATGACCGCTTGAGGGAAGAACCATTCACCCTGCTTTTGACCGACATTGTGATGCCCGAAATGGATGGCATTGAATTGGCACGCCGCGCAACGGAACTGGACCCGGATCTGAAAGTGATGTTCATCACAGGATTTGCCGCCGTTGCCCTGAACCCCGATTCTCAGGCCCCCAAAGACGCCAAGGTTCTCTCCAAACCCTTTCACCTGCGCGATCTGGTCAATGAAGTGGGCAAAATGCTGGCGGCATAGCCCCCATCATCCCCCCTCTTTCAACAAATCTTTCCGACAAAAGCCCGCCCCCGGCGGGCTTTTATCTTATGGATATCTTATTGGGGACTTTTCCCACAAAGGGGCTTGCATTTGGCTCTTTTGGAAAGTAGAACCCTTTTCACCGCAAGGCATGAAACACTGCCGACAGGATGGGCGTATAGCTCAGCGGGAGAGCACTTCGTTGACATCGAAGGGGTCACTGGTTCAATCCCAGTTACGCCCACCATCCTTTCTATAATAAAATCAGATAGTTCAGCGTCATAATCTGACTTTTAAAGTCAAGACTGCAACTATACCCTAATCCAACCGGGCTTCGCCTTCTCTGCGTTCAAATTCGTAGATCTTGCCATCTGCGCTCAACTGGGCGATGCGCAGTGGGGTTCCGTCATCATCAAGCTCCACCAGACCAATGCCAGAGGCATTGAGAATGCGTCTTCCATGGGGGGTACCGACCGGTTTGCGCGGGATGATGCGCATACCTCTGCGTCTGGTGAGCCAATTCAAGGGCGAGCGGGGTGAAAAAGCCCACCGATTGCTGTGATCAAGAAAAGCCAAAAGCTTGTCTGGCCATTTATTTTTGATACCGCTGGAGCAGATTTGCCAAATTTCTGGGCTATGCCCCCTCTCCCCGCTGCGCGAGCGTCGGTCATTGCGCAATTGCACATCATACACAAAGGAATAATGCACATCGCCAGACAGGATAACAAAATGACGGGGCGTGTTGCGATGCTGAAAGATGCTGAGAATGGCGCTTGCCGTACCCGGATGGGCCATCCAATATTCCGCATCCACCATCAAGGACTTGCCGATCAGGGTAAAAAATTTCTGCACCACTTCAATCAGCTTCACCCCAAAAATTGGCGCAGCAGAAACCAGCAACACCGCATCCTTATCCCGCAAGCGCGCTTGCAGATCCGTTGCCGCTTCCCAATCCAAAAGCCCAGACGGATAATGACTGTTGCGCTCCGATCGCCATCGACGGGTGCGCGTATCCAAGGCAATCAATGGCGGATGGGTTGGCCATTCAAAATCCCATTTCTGATAGCTCAAAATGCGATCAATTGCCTTGTCATGAGCCTCTGTGCCCGTTTGCTCCAACGCATCCTTGAAAACAGGCATCAAATCGCGGCCTATGGCTTCTGGCCTGTTGCCCCAACCCTGATTGATACCATAAGCAATAAGCGCATTGCCAATCACCCGGCGCGATAAGGGATGGCCATAAGCGGCTTCTTCCCAAGCCAGAGACAGGTTCCAATCATCGCTCACATCATGGTCATCAAAGATCATGGCCGTTGGCAAATGCGCCAAAAGACGGCGCACTTTGGAAAGCCCCGCAACAAAAGAGGCAAGCTCCGTGACTTCCCCATCATACATGGCGCGGATATCGCCGGCAATATCACTGGGTGCTTCTGGCTTTGACAGCAAAGCCCAACAGGCAGGCGACCAAACCAGCAGATACATGGTCAGCATTTCCGCCAAGGTCAGCAAATGGTTTTTGGCATGGAGCGAGGTAAAAATCGGCTTGCGTGTGCCGCCAAAAAGCACATCAAAAACCGACGAATCCTGATCGATTTCAGGCAATAATTCATCACGCTTATAGAGCTTTCCACCTGCTTGGCGCAGATCCTTGCCGCTGACAGAAACACCGCTCTCATCACCGGGCAACTCTTCATCTGGAAGCTTCAAAAGATGCGCAAGCTCGGTAATGGCCTGCAACATAGGCCCGGCCACATCATCGACATAAACCTGATCGCCGCTCAACACCAAAAGCTCAGGCAACATGGCCCCATCCGCATGCTCGGCCAAAGACTGCGCAATACGGCGATCCGCTGCCACCAGCCCGTCCCCACAGGCGCTATGGGGCTTTCGGCAAGAGCCATGCATCACAGAGGAAATGGTGCACGCAATACGAAGGAAAGGCAGCTCTGCCCCCGGATAACAAAGATCAGGTGCCCAATGGCTGTGATCCTGCCATTGATCCAGGCCCGCAGCCGCAATCGGGCGCAAGCTCACACGATAGGGGATCATCGCGTCTTGCGGCAAAGGCGCATCCAGCGCCAAATCAATCATCAAATAATGCAGATGCTCGCCCGCTTTCAGCCAAAGCAAGCCCTCGCCCCCCGGCTCCAGCTCAAAAGAGCGACGCTCCATCGCAGGCACAAACACATCCAACCGAACCATGGCAGGCTCTCTCACCGCCAACCAAATCGCCAAATGATCCACCCGCACCCGCCGAACAATCGGCCCCGCCAGCACCAAGGGCAACGCACTCCCCCCACCCAGATCATGCTCCAACACCGAAATCACTCCCAACCTACGCAGCCAAACTATTCTGAAAGGAATCTAGGCAATATGAACACAGATGCAATGGGAAGCGGGACGATGGCGGGGGAAATTTGTTGGAAGGGAGCCATTGCAGCCATTCATCACCAATGCAGCGAACTAACCCAAAGAGCCAATAGGTACAAATGGTGCGGCACGCATCAATGGCAGCTATGCACCAGTGCAATGAGTCTTAACCATTCGGTGGAAGAGCCCCGAAAGAGACTGCCCAAATTCAGTTGAACCACGTGGCCAGACAGTTTGCGTTCCCACAAACGCCGCGTATTCAAGCTCTGCCAGTAATTTGGCATCTGAACTCGAAACCTTCAATTGGTCTTGATAGAGTGATTGCATAAATGCGATCCGCATCTGATCCACCTCCGCCACGACGGCGGCGGCTAAGGTTTCTTGATGAGCCAAAACGCGGATACCGACATCCTCTCTTTGGTCCATCGCCATAGCGATTATTTCCAACTGCTTGGCCTTGTTGGCTCCTTGAGAATCCGCCGAAACTTGCTCAATTACATCTATAGTGTTTTTCTGCTTCCAATATCTCAGTAGCGCTTCAAAGTAAGCCGACTGGTCCTTGAAGTGGTGGTAAAACGAGCCAATTGTTTTTCCTGCAGCTTTGCATAAGACGCTGACTTTCAGCGCATTCGGTCCAGCACTCGCCAGTTGCTTTAAGCCGAACGCCAACCAGTCTTCTTTTGCGAATTTGACAGGCTTCATACTGCGAAACCGACGAGTCCCAAGGCTGCAACTGGCAAGAATAACCAGCCTTGCGGCATAGCGTGGAAACGTTGTTGCTTGATGATTACCAATGCGATGCCCCAAATGCAGAATGCAAAAGCCATGAATGTTCCGAGAAAAGCAGCTTCCCAAGCAGTGGCAGCAAGACCTGACCACACGAATGAAGCCGCCATCAGCGCCAAACAAATCGTTACGATATGCCAGCAATAGTAGTTGACGTATTTTGCGACGTCATCGATGTCCTTCGCTGCCAATAGAGGGCCCGCTATAGCTGGACCACCACCAAAAAAGTGTAGCAGTGCAATAGCAGACGAGGTTGCTCCTGCAGCAAGAAACCAAGAATTCATGTTGTTCTTCGACTCCCTCAAAACATAACAAATGATATGTTATGTACTGGAATTATAGAGTGACATCAAGACTGTTCTGAAACCAACCCAAAGCAGCCTTTCTGAGACACTCAACGAAGGACCGATTTGTCCGCACTGCCGCCATCGATCTGGTCTGAAACGAACAACCGCTCCCCGACCACATAAACCATTTTAAAAAAGACAGACAGCCAAACGTGATCTAAGCCTTATTCATTTGAGTATATAACAAAAAGGGAATGGTCCAGCGGACCATTCCCTTTTCAGTTTCAGACTGCGTGACGCCTGCTCTGGTGAGTGGGCATCCTGTTCCATCCCTCCCCGGCCCCTGCAACAAGGCAGGGGCGACAAGAGGAAAGAAGCGAACAGCAATGGGCGCTTTTATTGTTTCAGCAATTGTGCAGGATCGGAATCAACAATCTGTGTCCAGTTTTTATCAGCTTGTGGAATGAATTGAGCTGTCTTGCCTTCCCATTCCTTCTGAATGTCCTGAGAGATATTCAGATAGAGCTTGTCTTTGACAATTTTCCAAAGATTTGGGTCGCCATCAAATTTAAAGCCCATAGCGGCACCAAAGGCGCAATATCCGCCATATTGTGGCAAATAAGCCTGCGGGTTGGCTTCAAACTTTGCTTTATGCTCTTCAGAAGCAAAGCGATAGGTCGCATCATTGTAAGAGGCGGTAATTTTCCAATTGCCCTTAGTTGGCTTGCCTTGGGTGAAATACGCAACCGGATCATAGCCTTGCAGGGCAAGACCTGTGCTGGTGGCATTCACATCAACACCCGCTGCCAAAGCAGAGGTGGCCAAAGCGGCGGATACGGCAAGTCCTGCAACCAAATGACGAATAGCTTTCATAATCTTCTCTCCTCGTTCGACCCGGCCCAAAGAAAAGAGGCATGAAAGAGACACCAGGACCGGGATCGATAAGGGCTGTCAGTCTTATGGGCTGACAGTTTGGTGCTCACCTCTTTGGAACAAAGCGACCATACAGTTAGGAACCATTTAGTACAAAACAAATAATTGTGAACAATCGTGAAAGCTGTTAGATCTTGAAAAGTGGCACATCAGACATCACCCTCAGAACACCCAAATAACTAAGGAGAAATGCCCAACTATGGCCCGCCCAAGAGAGTTTAAAATGCAAGACGCATTGCATGGTGCAATGGACATTTTCTGGGTACAGGGCTATGCAGCGACCAATCTCCCCGATTTGCTCAAAGCCATGGGGATAACACGCGGCAGCTTTTATAAGGCCTTTGTTGACAAACGCTCTGTCTATCTCGCAGCACTGGATTTCTACGACCAGAATGTCGTTAGCAGCGCCGTCACATTGCTGCAAAATGCCAGCGAACCCACCTTGACCGCAAATTTGATGTTGCTCTTTGGCGGCAGCCAAGAA
>JAOXSH010000117.1 GCA_025800145.1 Cohaesibacter sp. | reverse complement strand
CGGCCTTCGGTGCCTTGAAATGGCTCACTGAGAGCGTTATCTTTCTAGGGCGCGCCTCATTGAATTGTCTTGACAATGCAATGCAAAAGGTTCGCATCAAAAAAGAAAATACCCCGGCATTGTCCGTCGAAAGATACCTTCTCAGTAAACCATTTCAAAGCATCCTATGGGTCAATCTTTTATGCCGTTGGTATAAATGCCACATTCATGGGCAGCAAAGCAAACAAGAAAATGGCCCGAATTTCGGGCCGTTTTCCTTTTCGTTAGTTTGATTTAGTTTGGTTCAGATATGCATGGGCAATCGCATCATAGCGCTGTCTATTGGCTCCCAGATCAGAATGTCCAATTCTGGAAGCGGAGCGAAAATGAACCAGTTGCGATTCAGCATCAAAGAAAAATTCCACATCATCGCGATAACGCATCAAGGAAGACACTGCGACAGCACGCAAATAGCCATCGCTTTCTTCGACAATAAAGATGCCGCTCATCTGCGCCAAAATATCCTTAATCCGCTCAAGACTGGCTGACCCATCCGATAGAAAGGGTAAAGGCTCAACAAAGCGATCCTCTTTATCCGTCTGACTGGAGACTGCATTTGGCGTATCGGGCAAGGCAGCAAGTTTGTTTTTCTTAACACCCAAATTGGCCGGTTCACTCAGATTAAAAAACGTCATCACACCAAAAACCAGCAGAGCGACCACCAAAAGACCCAATAAAAATTTCACGAAGCCTCATCCTTCATTGCAAAAGGCCAGCAAAGCTGGCCCGATCCATTATCCATCCTTGCGTGAAGATCTCTCTCTGACCTCTTTATAGCCATTGATCATGGCTTTGATCAGATCTTCACCTTTCCAATATTTGTAGAACAAAATCGCCGCTAAATGCAATCCGACAAGGCCCGCAAGCACATTGGATAACAAATGATGCCATTGACCTGCAAAGCGCACCCAATCACTGGAAACAAGATGGGAGAAGGGCCCGATATTGATAAAGTCATCAGGGTCAACAAAAAGCCCGCTCAAAGCCTGAAGGCTCAAGACAGTCAACAAGGCCAGAGCCGCCAGCGCACCAAGCGGATTATGACCCGGCCAATAGCTGGGTTGGCGCTTGAACATGCAGCGCAGATAGGAAAAGAGCGTGCCCGGACTATAGATCATGTGAGAAAAGCGAGCAGGAGCAGGGCCAATAAAGCCCCATATCAAGCGAAAAGCCAACAAAGCCAGAATGGCATAGCCGAAATAGAAATGCAGCGCCATGATATCTGGGCCAAAACGACCCAGATACCAAGTGGATATAACACAGACCACCAACGCCCAATGGAACAATCGCAAAGCGGGATCCCACAATTTGATGCGTTGAATGGATGCGTTGGTTTCTTTATCCTGTTTCATTGCTGGGACGTAAACTCATAAATGTGATGCATTTGGTAGAGGCTTATTTTTTCTCCCACTAGGAGCAAGAATGCAGACAATGTGTTTCATTTTCAAGTCCTTACGACGACGTGGGAGAAAAAACAAGCCCTATCCTGCGAACGCTAAAATGGCCGTGCTCTCGCTTTATCATCCCCTTGGGTTGGTGGGCGGCAAGGTGCAAAAAAGAGTGTTTGAATGGGCAACCAGCCCAGCCTGCACACTTTTTCGCGCGATATCGGGCCATTTGAATGCCAAAGGCACCAGATTTA